>JAGREI010000161.1 GCA_020446625.1 Erythrobacter sp. | reverse complement strand
TCATCGTGAACGTCACCCCGCTGGAACCGGGCTGGGAAGGGCATGTGACGCTGGAATTCTCCAACACCACGCCCTTGCCCGCGAAGATCTACGCCAACGAGGGCGCGTGCCAGTTCCTGTTCCTGCAAGGCAACGAACGGCCCGAAGTCACCTATGCCGATCGCGCGGGCAAATACATGGGCCAGCGGGGCGTCACCCTCCCGAGGCTCTAACAACGCTCGCCAACCGGTTCGCGCCCCAGCGAACCGCAAGGCCGAATGGCCGCCCGCAGGCGCCCCGCACCCCGGACTTGATCCGGGGGGAGGGAACAGCGCCGAGGACGAGGCCGCGGAGGCGGCCTCGCAAACTAAAAGCTGGCCCTTACGCTTAGCTTGAAGTTGCGCCCGGCGAGCGGCACGAAATCCTTGGTGAAGCTGGCCGCGCGGCGGGCGTCGACATCGAACACGTTATCCACCTGCGCCAGCACGGTCACGTTGTCGTCACCATCCAGCGGGTGCCAGGCGAGCGACAGGTTGACCATGGTGAAGCCGTCCGTCGGCGTTTCCAGCGGCGCGAGGCGGGTCTGCGCGTCGTTCCATTCCACCTCGGCGCGGGCATCGAAGTGGCCGGTCTGCAATTCCAGCGCGCCTGCCAGCGTCAGCGGCGGGATGCGCGGCACGGGATCGCCGTTCGCCAGGGTGGCGCGGGTCATGTCGCCGCGGAAGTCGCCCAGCAGGGTGAACTGGCTGGTGTGGATCACCGGGAAGCTGACCTCGCCCTCGAAGCCCCACTGGTCGGCATTGGTCTGGGTGAACTGGTAGACGTCCAGCCCGTCTTCCTGCGTGCCGGTAGCGGCGAGGTAGATGAAGCCGTCGAACCAGTTGCGGTAGAGGCTGGCGTTGATCTGCACCGCGCCCACATCGCCACGCAGGTAGCCTTCGACGCCCCAGGCGCCTTCCTTGCCCAGCGTATCGTCGCCCACCTCGAACTGGCGGGTGGCGACGTGCGGGCCGTCCGCGAACAGCTCCTGCGCGCTGGGTGCGCGTTCGGCGCGGCTGACGTTCAGCCCGGCGCGGAAATCGTCGAACAGGGTGTAACTGGCCCCCAGGGCGCCCGAGAAGGTGTCGTAGGAACGCGAGCGATTGAAGTCGCTCTCGTCGATGGAGGTATGTTCCCAGCGGCCCCCGGCTTCAAGCTCGACGGTGTCGAAATCGAGTTCTTGCAAGGTGAACAGCGCCACGTTCTGCGTCAGGCTGGGCGGCACGAATGCCTCGTCCCCGATGGCCTGGAAATCGACGCGCGAGAATTGCCCGCCCACCGATCCGCGCCACATGTCGCGCCGCGCCTGCACCAGCTCGACGCGGCCTTCCACGCCCTGCACCTTGAAGGTGGTGCCGGGCGTATCGCCTTCGAATTCGGTGTGGGTATAGTCAGACCAGCCCCAGCGGGTCTGCACCCGGTCGAAGAAACCGCCAAGGAAATCGGGGCCGAATTCGTACTGCCCGCGCAGGTCCGCCCGGTATCGCTTCAGCCCGATCGAGACGGGATCCTCCTCCTCGCCGGGCAGGCCGGGGACGCCGTAGCCGGTATCGTAGTAGTCGAACGAGACGCCCAGGTTGCTGCCGCCCGAGAACCAGGCGAGGCCGGTGCCGAGCGAAGTCGCGTCGGTCCAGCTGTTGGGCAGGGTGCCGCGGGTATTGGCTCCATCGCGCAGAGCGGTGGCCGCAGCCGTATCGCCGCCGAGTTCGAGCGCGTCGGCCTGGGCCAGCAGGTCCGCCCGCAGCGCCGGGGTGAGGGCATAGCCGGGGATCGAAAGGTCGCTCGTCTCGCGATAGGAGCCATCGACGTGGAAGGCGAAATTGCCCCCGATCGGCGTGTCGATCGACAAGCCGCCCTCGCCCAGGTTGGCCGCCGAATCGATCCCCGCCATCAGGTCGACGTGGATCGGCTCGTCAGGCAGGCGCGGCGGGATGCGCTTGGTGATCACGTTCACCGCGCCGCCGATGGCCGAACTGCCATACAGCAGCACGGCGGGGCCGCGCAACACTTCCACCCGCTCGGCAATCAGCGGATCGACCGCCACGGCGTGGTCTGCCGATGCGCCCGACGCGTCGAGCGAGCCGACTCCGTCGGTCAGCACCCGCACCCGTTCGCCGCCGAAGCCGCGCAGCACCGGGCGCGATGCGCCGGGGGCAAAGCCGGTGGCGGTGACGCCGGGCAGCTTGGCCAGCACGTCCCCGATCTGGCCCGAGCTGTCGCGTTGCAGGGCGATACCCGAAAGCACCGAAGTCCCCGCCACGGTATCGAGCCGTTCGATCCCGGCGGCGGTGACAATGATCGCATCATGCAGGTCATCGGCGTTGGAGCGCGGCTGGTCGGCATCGTCGGCGGGTGCATTCGGGGCGTCTTGCGCCAGGGCGGGAAGCGGCAGGGCAGCAATGGGCAGGGAGACGGCGCAAAGCAGGCCGGCGATCAGGTTCTTGGGCATGGGGGGAGAGGCCGCCTTCGGTATGACACAATATATCGTTGCGCATCTAGACCGACCCACGTGAACGTCAAGTGACTGCCGTTGTGCAATGCAAAAAATGCGTCAGGCCGTTGCTGCGGCGCGAAGACGCGTGCGCGCCTCGCTCTCTCCGATCAGGGGCAGCAGTTCGGCCATGTCCGGCCCGTGGTCCATGCCCGTCAGCGCCTGCCGCAAGGGCTGGAACAGCGCCTTGCCCTTGCGCCCGGTGCTGTCCTTCAGCGCCTGGGTAAGGTCGGCCCAGGGGGTGGCGCTCCAGGCCAGGGCATCGGCGGCCTGGGCGAGGTAAGCGCGCGTCTCCTCGTCGAACGGCGGCGGCGCGATCGGCCCTTCCACCACGTGCCACCACTCGCCCACGTCGGAAAGCGTGGTGAGATTGGGCCGGATCGCGTGCCAGGCCGCCGCGTCCATCCCCGCAGGCAGGCGCGCGGCGACGTGATCGTAATCGAGCTGGTGGACCACGGCCGTGTTGATCCGCTCCAGGTCGGCCTCGTCGAACTTGGCCGGCGCGCGTCCGAAGGTGGACAAATCGAAGGTGTTTACAAACATTTCCCGCGCAACATGGGCTTCGACCGGCTGGCTGGTTCCCAGCCGCGCCAGCAGCGCCACCAGCGCCTCGGGCTCGATCCCGCGTTCGCGCAGCGCCTCGCCCGAAAGCGAGCCGAGCCGCTTCGACAGCTTGCCTTCGCGCCCCACCAGCAGGGCCTCGTGCGCAAAGCGGGGAGGCGCAGCATGAAGTGCGGTAAACATCTGGATTTGCACGGCAGTATTGGAAACATGGTCCTCGCCGCGCAGCACGTCGGTCACGCCCATGGCAATGTCGTCGACCGCAGAAGGCAGCATGTAGAGCCACGATCCGTCGGCGCGGCGGATCACCGGATCGGAGAGCTGCGCCGGATCAAACTTCTGCGGCCCGCGCACGCCATCGAGCCAGGCAATCGGCTCGCCATAGTCAAGCTTGAAGCGCCAGTGCGGCAGGTCACCCGCCGCCTCTTTCGCTGCCCGCTCGGCATCGGTCAGCGCCAGCGCCGCACGGTCGTAGATTGGCGGCAGGCCGCGCCCCAGGGCCACCTTGCGCTTGAGGTCCAGCTCCTGCTGGCTCTCCCACGCCGGATAGACGCGGCCTTCGGCGCGCAACCTGTCGAACGCCTCCTCGTACAGCGCCAGCCGCAAGGACTGCCGTTCCTCGCCATCGGGTTCCAGCCCCAGCCATGCCAGGTCCGCGCGGATCGCCTCGACGTATTCCTCGCGGCTGCGCTCGGCATCGGTATCGTCGATGCGCAGCAGGAACTTGCCCCCGGCCTTGCGCGCCAGCAGCCAGTTGTGCAGCGCGGTGCGGATGTTGCCGACGTGCAGGCGCCCCGTGGGCGAAGGGGCAAAGCGGGTGATCACGGTCATGGCCTGCGCCCTAGCCCGCTTTGCGCCCCCGGTGAAGATGCGGCGAAGCCTATCGTGGCGCGATGGTGAAGCTGTGCTCGATATAGAGGAACACCTCGGTCTCGCTCGCTTGCTGCCAGTAGAGGTCGCTTTCCAGCCCGCGGATCTCCACGCCGTAGCCTGAACCGAACATGCCCGCGTAACGGGTCGACTCCTCGGCAATGTGGCGCACCACATCGCCGCGGTATTGCTCGGGATCGTCGATGGCGAGCGCGGTGGTGCCCAGGTCGATGAAGCTGCGGCCCTGGGCGGGGATTGCGGCCACGAAGCGGGCGATGCGGGCGCTGGTGTCGCGCACGCGGGCGCTGTCACTGCCCAGCGGGATGCGGGCGTAGATCTGCACGCGGCTGGTATCGGGCCGGTTGCCACCCATCACGGTCAGCTCGCGCATGTTCGCTTCGGTGACGGGGGAGAGCGTGTACTGCCCCGCCACCAGCGTGATCCCCTCCGCCCCGGCGCGCTGGATGGTGTCGGCCAGCATGGCGAACAGTTCCTGGTTGCGCAGGTCCGGGTCGCGGCTGTCCGAGCTGACGAACAGCGGGGTGACGAAGTAGTCCGCCCGCCGGGTGACGCCGATGGCGGCAGGGCCGCCCGAGCCGAAATAGGCGTTGGTGGCGGATCGGTCGGCGCGCATGGCGGTGACCACCACCTGCGCCTGTACCGAAGTAGCAGCGAACATGGCCAGGGCGGCTCCCGTGGCGAATAGCTTGTAGCGAATCATTGTTGTCTCCCTCCGTTGCCAGAACGGGGGGCAGGCTAACGCGCCGCGATGAACCGCGCCAAACCAGAGAAATGGCCCCGGCAGCGCGGGGCTGCCGGGGCCATTCTGGTGTGCCTTGGGCTGGCAGGTGGAGAGGATTACTCCTCGCCGCCCTCCACCTCTGCATCGGCTTCGGGAGCCGGGGCCGCAGCCGCAGCCGCCGCCATGGCAGCCGCCATCGCGTCTTCGCTCATCGGCGCATCGACGGGTTCGTCGTCGACTTCAGCCGCCGCTTCGAGCGCCTCGTTCATCTTGCGATACTGCGCGCGCAGCGCGGCATCGCGGCTGGAGGCGGTGACGCGCAGGCGGTTCATGCCCGCGCCGGTACCGGCGGGGATGAGGCGGCCGACGATCACGTTCTCCTTGAGGCCGATCAGCGTGTCCTTCTTGCCTTCCACGGCCGCCTGCGTGAGCACGCGGGTGGTTTCCTGGA
>JAGREI010000160.1 GCA_020446625.1 Erythrobacter sp. | reverse complement strand
GAATTCATGAAGCTGCTGATGCCCAGCCACGCGCGGCGGGTGAAGCACTATTCGGACCCGGTGCCGCTGTTCCAGCGTTACGGCGCCGAAGACCAGCTGACCGCCATGTACGATCCGATGGTGCAGCTGAAGAGCGGCGGCTACCTGATCATCAATCCGACAGAGGCGCTGGTGTCGATCGACATCAACTCCGGCCGTTCCACCAAGGAACACGGGATCGAGCAGACCGCGCTGCACACCAATCTGGAAGCTGCACGCGAAATCGCCCGCCAGCTGCGCCTGCGCGACATGGCCGGGCTGGTGGTGATCGACTTCATCGACATGGAGCACAACTCCAACGTGCGTAAGGTCGAGCGCGCCATGAAGGATGCGCTCAAGAACGACCGGGCGCGTATCCAGGTGGGCCGCATCTCGGGCTTCGGCCTGATGGAGATGAGCCGCCAGCGCCTGCGCACAGGCGTGCTGGAAGCCACCACCCGCATGTGCCCGCACTGCGACGGCACCGGCCTTGTCCGCACCGCTTCGTCGGCGGGCCTGTCGGCGCTGCGCCTGATCGAGGACGAAGCCGCCAAGGGCAAGGGCACGATCATCACCCTCTACGCCTCCACCGAAGCGTCGATCTACCTGCTCAACGCCAAGCGCGCGGACCTGGCCGAGATCGAGGACCGCTATGGCGTGACCGTGGAAGTGCAGCCGGAAGGCGAGGACGAAGGCGCCAAGATGCGCGTCACCTCCTCCGGCCCGCGCCCCACCGCCGCCCCGAAGTTCGAAGCCATCGTCGACGATGACGACGATTTCGACATCGACGAAGATGAGGCCGAGGACGACGAGGACGAAGAAGCCGCCGAGGACGAGGCGCGCGAGCGTTCGGACGATGGCGGCCGCAACAAGAAGCGTCGCCGTCGCCGCCGTGGTGGCCGTGGCCGCAACCGCGATCGCGCCGAGGACGGTGAAGAGGCTGGCGATGCCGAAGGTGAAACCGACGCCGAGGCAGAAGATGCGGAGGCCGAGGGCGTCGATGCCGAAGCAACCGATGGCGAGGACGGCGACAAGCCGCGCCGCCGCCGGGGCCGTCGTGGCGGTCGTGGCCGCAATCGCCAGCGCCAGGGTGACGACGAGGCAGTAGCTTCCGATCCCGACGGCGAGCCGGTCGAGGAAGTCGAAGCTGCCTCCGAAGCGGAAGCTCCCGCTGAAGAAGCACCTGCCGACGAAGCGCCTGCCGAGGAAGCCAAGCCCAAGCGCCGCACGCGCCGCAAGAAGGCTGACGAGGCCGAGGCAGAAGCGGTCGTGGAGGAAGCTGACGAAGCTCCTGCGGAAGCCGAGCCGGTGGCCGAAAAGCCCAAGCGCACCCGCCGCAAGAAGCCCGCCGCAAGCGAAGCCGAAGCAGCCGAGCCGGTAGCGGAAGAAGCTGCCGAAGCGGCCCCTGCCCCCGAGGCCGCCGAAGAAGAGGCTCCCAAGCCCAAGCGCACTCGCCGCAAGAAGGTGGAAGAGCCGGAAGCGGTTGAAGCGGCAGAAGAACCTGCTGCCGAGGAACCCGTCGCCGCTGCTGCGGAAGAAGGCACCGCCGAAGCCGAACAGCCGCGCCGTGGCTGGTGGCAGCGCACCTTCGGGGAATGATCCCGCGCAGCTGACAACGACAAAGGCCGGGCTAACCACCCGGCCTTTTTCGTTCTAGCCGGCCTTCACCGCCACGCCCCATTCCATCCAGCCCGCCCAGCGCGGCGCACCCTTGAAGTATTCCTGCCCCACCGGTTTCAGCGTGAAGCCCGCGCGGGCGATGGCTCCTCCGACTTCGCGGGCCAGATGGCAGTTGCCCATCATGCGCTTCCACACCGGCTCGATCCGCCGCTGCCACCTTTGCGGGCCGGGATCGGGAGCCTTGCCATGTTCGAGGTACAGCAGGCGCCCGCCGGGTTTGAGCACACGACGCATCTCCGCCAGCACCCTGGCCGTGTCGTCGACCGAACACAGGGTGTAGGTGCAGACCACGGTGTCGAAGCTCTCGTCGGGAAAGGGGATTGCCTCGCCCACGCCTTCGCGCAGGTCCACCTGCCAGCCGCGTTCCGCCGCCTTCTCGCGCGCGGCAGCCAGCAGAGCGCCGTTAGGATCGATGCCGGCCATGCTGGTGACCTGGGCGCTGTCATACAGCGGTTGGTTGAAGCCGCCGCCGCAGCCCATTTCCAGAACCGCCCCGCGCGCCAGCGGCACTACCTGTCGGCGCAGTTCGGCAATCTCGGGCGAGCTGCAACCCAGGCGGATGATCCGGGGCAGCACCGTGGCGTCGTACCAGTTGCGCAGGCCCATGGTTGTTTTCTCCCCCTCCCTGCGCGTCAGGACGCCAGGCCGCCCATCAGGCGGTATTTCAGTTCCATGTATTCGTCCATGCCGTGGTGCGAACCCTCGCGGCCCAGCCCGCTTTCCTTGACCCCGCCAAAGGGCGCAACCTCGGTGCCGAGCAGCCCTTCGTTCATCGCCACCATGCCGAACTCCAGCCCGCGGAACACGCGCGCGGCGCGGCCCATGTCGCGGGTGTAGAAATAGCTGGCGAGGCCATAGCGGGTATCGTTGGCGATCCGCAGTACTTCGGCCTCGTCGGTGAAGCTCATCACCGGGGCGACCGGGCCGAAGATTTCCTGCTGGGCGATGGCCATGTCCTGCGTCACCCCGGTCAGCACCGTGGGGGTATAGAACTGCGCGCCCGCGTTGTGGCGGCTGCCACCACAGGCCAGTTGCGCGCCTTCGGACAGCGCGCCATCGACCAGCGCCTGCACCTTGTGCAACGCCTCCTCGGTAATCAGCGGGCCGATCTGGCTGGCGGGATCCAGGCCCTGCCCCACCACCAGCGCCGCCGCGCGCGCGGTGAAGCGATCGACGAATTCGTCGTGCACCTCGCGCTGCACCAGCACCCGGTTGGTGCCGATGCAGGCTTGCCCGGCATTGCGGAACTTGGCGATCATCGCGCCTTCCACGGCGGCATCCAGGTCGGCGTCGGCAAAGACGATGAAGGGCGCATTGCCGCCCAGCTCCATGCTGGTGCGCTTTACCGTGCTGCCTGCCTGGGTGAGCAGGATCTTGCCCACCGCGGTGGAGCCGGTGAAGCTGATCTTGCGGATCGTGGGGTGAGTGCAGAAGACCTTGCCCATGCCCGACGCGTCGCTGCTGGGCAGGATGCGGAACACGTGTTCCGGCACGCCCGCTTGCCGCGCCAGATGCTCCAGCGCCAGCGCCGACAAAGGTGTTTCCTCCGACGGCTTCATGATCATCGCGCAGCCTGCGGCCAGTGCCGGGGCGGCCTTGCGGGTGATCATGGTGAGCGGGAAGTTCCACGGGGTGATCGCGGCGCAGGTGCCTACCGGTTCCTTGGTGACGACGATTTCCTTGCCCGACCAGGCAGTGGGGATCGTCTCGCCGTAGGCGCGGCGCGCTTCTTCCCCGAACCATTCGACGAAGCTGGCGGCATAGTCTAACTCGCCCCGCGCTTCGGCCAGCGGCTTGCCGCATTCCAGCGTGCAGATCAGCGCCAGGTCCTCGCGGTGCTGGATGATCAGGTCGAACCAGCGGCGCAGCACCGTGGCGCGGGTGCGGGCGGTTTGCCCCGCCCAGTCGTGCCGCGCGGCTTCCGCCCTGGCCACCACGCCATCCACCTCGTCCGCACCATAGTCGCGCACCCGCAGCAGCAGTTCGCCGGTGGCCGGGTTCAGCACCGGCAGGCCACCGTTCTCGACGATGGCGTGGGCGACGAGCGCGACGGGCAATTGGGTCATCGGCAACAATCCTGGGTCGGGGTTGGGAAGTGGCGTCGCTGTGGCGCGTCCTGCCGCATTTGCCAAGCCGCTGGTTGACTTTTCACGGTCGTGCAACCAAAGCGCCTCGCGCGCGCGGACCACCTCGTATCGCCGCACCGCCACGGAGTAAGCTTGACGGCGCTGTACGCCTTGCCGGACCATGAAGTCGTCATGGCCCTCGTCCCGACCATCGGCCAGACCCGCCTGTCCAACGATGCGGCGGTGGAACGCATCCGTGCGTGTCCCGGCATGGTGCCGCTGGCGATCGACCCGGAGACGGAAAGCGGCGGACCGGGTGCAGTGCTGTGGGCCGACATCGGGGATCACCCATTCCGCGAATGGCAGTACATGTACACCGTCCAGGCCCTGGCCGAGGCGGGCAAGATCGGGGAAGCCTTCACCACCGACTTCGACATTCTGCTGGATGACCGGATCCTGGTAGATCCGGTGCCGGTGGCAGGTTTCATGTTCCACATCAGCCGCTGCGGCTCCACGCTCAGCGCCAAGGCGCTGGCGCGCAGCCCGCGCCACGTCGTCATCAACCAGGGCGGCCCGATCCAGCGCGGGTTCTGGGCCACGATCACCCGCGACTGGGCGCAAGAGGCAGAGGCGACGCCGGACAACCTCCACGCCTTCCGCAACCTGGTGCTGGCCATGGCGCGCCGCCGTCGCCCCGAACAGGCGATCAGCTTCGTCAAGTTCATCAGCTGGAACACGCTGTACATGGATTTCGCCATGGCGGCCTTTCCCGAAGTGCCTGCCGTGTTCCTCTACCGCAACCCGGTGGAGGTGATCGCATCGGTGCTGCGCGAAACCAGCGCGGTGCTGTGGGCCAAGGGCCGTCCGCAGGCCGGGTTCCTCACCGGGCTGGACTGGCAGGCCACTGTCGACATGGGCAATGTCGAATACCTCGCCCGGATTTTCGCCCGTTACCTGGAGCTGGCCCACGCCGCTTCGGGCAAGATCGCGCATATCAACTACGTCGACATCAACCCCGCCAACTTCCCCGCCATGCTGGCGCGCGGACTGGATTTCACGCCCGCCGATGACGAGCTGGCGCTGATGCTCGAACAGTTCAAGTTCCATTCCAAGGACGACAGCAACAGCCAGGTCTTCAAGGAAGACAGCGCGGCCAAGCGCGACGAAATTTCCGCCGAAGACAAGGCCATGATCGCCAGCCTCTGCGGCGAATGGATGGACAAGCTGGATATGTCACCCGCCAACCTGTTCTGCCGTTCAGGCTTGGTATAAGCACCCGATCGCACTTGCCCGCGCCATGCGGGGGACTAGTTTAGAGAAATGTCGATGACCGATACCGCAAAATTGCTCAGCGTAGTGATCCCCAACTACAATTACGGCGCATATGTCGCGGAAGCGATCGGCAGCATCGTCGCGCAGGACTATGCGCCGATCGAGCTGATCGTGGTGGACGATTGCAGCACCGACAATTCGGTGGAAGTGATCGAAGCGGCGCTGGCCCAGGCCGGCAACCTGCATTCCACCCGCCTGATCGCGCTGGATCAGAACGAAGGCAAGCTGGGTGCTCTCAACCACGCGCTGGAGCACGTCACCGGGCATTACTTCGTGATCCACGATTCGGATGACGTGCTTTTGCCGGGCTACTGCACCCGCACCATTGCCGAGCTGGAAAAGGCGCGTGAGACCGATCCCAGCATTGCCATCGTCTACACCGATTGCATGTTGATCTCCGCCACTGGCGAAACGCTGGATCGCGGCAAGTCGGCCGCCTTCGATCCCAAGCTGCTGGATCGCTATTCCTTCATTCCCGAACCGGCCATGTGCCTGGCTGCGCCGGTGCTGGAATCCGCGCCCTATGACGCGGCGATCCGCAAGGGCACCAAGCACCACAAGTGGAAGCGCATCGTCGCAAAGGGCTGGACCGGGCTGCACATTCCCGAGCCGCTGTTCTGCTACCGGATGCACGATCAGAACATCTCGGGCATCGGCAAGCGCGTGACGGCCGAAGTCGAAAGCGGCATCGGCGGCGAACGCATCCTCTCCGGCTACTGGCCCTTGCAGACCACGGAAGCCTGAACCATGTCCGCTACCGTGACCCAGGATAGCCCTGCCCCCGTTGCCGACGGCGCTGCCGCCTTCCCGCTGACGCTGGAAAACGCGCGGGTCTGCGTGGTGGGCCTGGGCTATGTCGGGCTGCCGGTGGCGGTGGCCTTTGGGCAGAAGTTCCCCACCGTCGGGATCGACGTGAAGGCCGATCGCGTTGCGCGGCTGAAGGAAGGCCACGACGAGACCAAGGAAGCCACGCCCGAGGAACTGGCCGCAGCAACCCGGCTCACCTACACCACCGACATGGCCGATGCGGCGGACTGCAACGTCTTCATCGTTACCGTGCCGACCCCGCTCAACG
This sequence comes from Erythrobacter sp., assembly GCA_020446625.1. Classification (GTDB taxonomy): domain Bacteria; phylum Pseudomonadota; class Alphaproteobacteria; order Sphingomonadales; family Sphingomonadaceae; genus Alteraurantiacibacter. Next base: position 387 of record JAGREI010000160.1, on the reverse strand, counting down.
GCCACAACCACCCCGACCTGGGGCCGCTGGAAAGCGCCACCCGTGCCATCGGCAAGGTACTGAAGCGCGGCGACGTGGTGATCTACGAAAGCACGGTCTACCCCGGCTGCACCGACGAATTCTGCGTGCCGATCCTCGAGCAGCTGTCGGGCCTCACCTACAACGCCGATTTCTTCTGCGGCTACAGCCCGGAACGGATCAATCCCGGCGACAAGCTGCGCAAGCTGCCCGATATCCTCAAGATCACCAGCGGATCGACTCCCGAGGCGGCCGATTTTGTCGATGCCTTCTACGGCAGCGTGGTCAAGGCCGGCACCCACCGCGCCAGCTCGATCCGCGTGGCCGAAGCCGCCAAGGTGATGGAAAACACCCAGCGCGACCTCAACA
>JAGREI010000159.1 GCA_020446625.1 Erythrobacter sp. | reverse complement strand
CGAGCAGGATCGCCTCGTCCACGTCGTGGGTGACCATGATGGCGGTCACCTTGGTGCGGTTCCAGGTTTCCACCAGCACGTCCTGCAAGTCCCAGCGGGTGAGGCTGTCGAGCATCCCGAAGGGTTCGTCGAGCAGCAGCAGGCGCGGGCTGAGGGCGAAGGCGCGGGCGATGCCCACGCGCTGGCGCATCCCGTTGGACATTTCCGCCGCCAGCTTGTCCATGGCATCGCCCAGACCCACCCGTTCAAGGTAGTATTCGACGATATCCTTGCGCTCGGCGCGGCTGGCGTGCGGGTAGACCCGCTCCACCCCCAGCGCCACGTTGTCGCGCGCGGTCAGCCAGGGCATCAGGCTGGGCGCCTGGAACACCACCGCCTTGTCCGGCCCGGCCACATCGATCTCGCGGTTGTCGAGCACGATGCCGCCTTCGGAAATGGCGTTGAGGCCCGCGGCCATGGTCAGCACGGTGGACTTGCCGCAGCCCGAGTGGCCGATCAGCGAGACGAATTCGCCCTTGTCCATGATCAGGTTGAAATCGTCGACCACGGTCAGCGGCCCCTTGGGCGTAGGGTAAACCTTGTGCAGGCGATAGAATTCGAGATAGCGCCGCGTGGTCCCACCGCTTGCCGCCTCGCGATAGGCTTGCGGCGGAGGGGCGAGGTCGAGCGGGGTGACATTGGGCAGGTCGACCGAGCTTTCGCCCACCGACCCTGCCTGCGCATTGAGCGAACCGAGGTAAGACACGATCCGTCCGCGCAGTTTCTGGTAGGCCGGATCGTCGTTCACCGCCTCGCGATCGCGCGGGCGCGCCACGTCGACCTGGTAGATTTCACCGATCCGTGCCGCCGGTGCAGGGGTCAGCACGGCGACACGGTCGGCCAGGAGCAGCGCCTCGTCCACGTCGTTGGTGACGAGCAGGATGGTGCGCCCTTCCTCCTTGCGGATGCGTTCGATCTCGTCCTGCAACTTGGCGCGGGTGAGCGCGTCCAATGCCGACAGCGGCTCGTCGAGCAGCAGGATTTCGGGTTCCATCGCCAGTGCACGGGCCACGGCCACACGCTGGCGCATCCCGCCCGAAAGCTGTGCGGGCTTGCGGTCCATCGCATGGCCCAGCCCCACCAGTTCGACCTTCTGCTTCACCAGCGCGGCACGGTCGGCCTTGCTGCGATCCTTGTGGACGGCATCCACCGCCAGGGCGACGTTCTGCTCGACCGTCAGCCAGGGGAACAGCGAGTAGGACTGAAACACCAGCCCGCGTTCCTTGTCCGGCCCCTGGATCGGCTTGCCGCGCAGCAGGATCTGGCCTGCGTCAGGTTCCACCAGCCCGGCAATCGCGCTGATCAGCGTGGTCTTGCCCGCGCCGGAGAAGCCGAGGATGGCCACGAACTCGCCTTCGGCCACCTCCAGGTCGATACCGTCGAGCACGCGGGTGGTGCCGGCGCTGCCCTGGTAGGACTTGCTGACGCCCTTGAGGGTGAGGATGGGGGTTGCAGCCGCGTTCATGGTCACAGCGTCCGGTTCTTGGCGACCAGCGCCTGGAGGGCCATCATCAGCCGGTCGAGGCCGAAACCGATGAAGCCGATCACGATCACCGCGAACATGATGCGGGCGAGCGACTGGCTCGATCCGTTCTGGAATTCATCCCACACGAACTTGCCCAGGCCAGGGTTCTGCGCGAGCATTTCCGCCGCGATCAGCACCATCCAGCCCACGCCCAGCGACAGCCGCATTCCGGTGAAGATGTAAGGCAGGCTCGCGGGCAGCACGAGCTTGGTCAGCTTGGCGAAGAAGCCCAGCCGCAGCACCCGGCCAACGTTCAGCAAATCCTTGTCAATGCTGCTGGTGCCAACCGCAGTGTTGATCAGCGTGGGCCACAGCGAGCACAGCATCACCACCAGCGCGGAGATCACGAAGGCCTTGGGCAGCAGCGGATCGGCGCTGGTGATGAGCGCGGAGATCACCATGGTGACGATCGGCAGCCAGGC
>JAGREI010000009.1 GCA_020446625.1 Erythrobacter sp. | reverse complement strand
GGGCAGGTACGCTTGGTGCCCCATTCTGGCTTGCCCATCGTAGTGTCCTTAAATCGTATCCGGCCGGGTGCCGGGAAATCCTTGTGCGCGATCAGATGAATCATCCGGATTCGCAAGAGCGGCGCGCCTTGCCATAGGCCCGTGCCGCTGTCAAAGCGCCGCTGCAACAGCACGCAGATAGGCACCCCTTTGAGCCATTCCAACCCACCCCAACCACATCGCTTCCACCATGCCGGTGCGCTGACCGGGCGCGTGCGCGTTCCGGGCGACAAGTCGATCAGCCACCGCTCGATCATGCTGGGCGCGCTGGCGCTGGGTGAGACCACGGTGACGGGCCTGCTGGAAGGCGAGGACGTGCTCGCCACCGCAGCCGCCATGCGCGCGATGGGCGCCAGCGTGGAGCGGCTGGCAGATGGCAGCTGGTCGATCCACGGCGTGGGCGTCGGCAGCCTGCTGCAACCGCAGCAGGCGCTCGACATGGGCAATTCGGGTACTTCCACGCGGCTGCTGATGGGGCTGGTGGCGAGCCACCCGATCACCGCGATGTTCACCGGCGACGCCAGCCTGTCGAAGCGCCCGATGGGCCGGGTGATCGATCCGCTCAGCCAGATGGGCGCGAGCTTCGAAGCTTCGCCGGGTGGCACCCTGCCCCTGATGCTGCGCGGCATTTCTCCCGCCGTGCCGATTACCTACCGCCTGCCGGTCGCTTCGGCGCAAGTGAAAAGCGCGGTGCTGCTGGCCGGGCTCAACACCGCCGGGATCACCACGGTGATCGAACCGGTGCCGACGCGCGACCATTCCGAACGGATGCTGCGCGGGTTCGGCGCCACGCTGGACGTGGGCGTCGAAGGTGGAGAGCGCGTGATCCGCATTCACGGTGAGGCGGACCTCAAGCCGCAGCAGATCGTGGTGCCGGGTGATCCCTCTTCCGCCGCCTTCTTCGCGGTTGCCGCGCTGCTGGTGCCGGGCAGCGACCTGGTGATCGAGAACGTCGGCCTCAACCCCACCCGCGCCGCGCTGTTCGACGTGCTGCGGGCGATGGGCGGAAGCATCGAGGAACTCAATCCCCGCGAAGTGGGCGGCGAGCCGGTGGCAGACCTGCGCGTGCGGCACTCTACGCTGAACGGCATCGAAGTCGATCCGGCGGTGGTTCCGGCGATGGTCGACGAATTCCCCGTGCTGTTCGTCGCTGCCGCACTGGCGCAGGGGACCACGACCACCAGCGGGCTGGAAGAACTGCGGGTGAAGGAATCGGACCGCATCACGGCGATGGCCAACGCGCTGGCCTTGGCAGGTGCCAAGGTGGAGGAACGCGAGGACGGCCTCGTGATCCACGGCACTGGCGGCGACCCGCTGCCCGGCACTGCGCTGGATGCGCAGGTGACCACCCACCTCGACCACCGCATTGCGATGTCGATGGCGGTTGCAGGATTGGCGAGCCGGAGGGGCGTAGCGGTGGACGACACCGCGCCGATAGCCACGAGCTTTCCGACATTCATGCGGCTGCTGGACGAGGCGGCAGCGGGATGAAACGCCCGCCAAGCTCCATCGTCACCCCGGACTTGATCCGGGGTCCAGCTTTCCTCTGCGCATTGCAGGAAGCTGGATCCCGGCTCGGGGGCCGGGATGACGGAGTAAGGTTCAAGTGACCGCGCAAATCGACCTCTACAGCATGGTCGGCTTCGTCGGCATGGCCTGCATCATCGGGGCCTATTTCTACCTCACCGCCTCCAGCAAGCCGAACCCGTTTATCCTGCACGGCACCAATCTTGCAGGCGCGGCGCTGCTGACGGTATCGCTGCTGGTGCACACCAACCTGCCTTCGCTGGTTCTCGAAGGGTTCTGGGCGGCGATTGCGCTGTGGGGGCTGGCCAAGGCATTGCAGGCGCGCGGGCACGGGGAGAAGCAGGAATGAAGTGGATTGCCGGACTGTTCGCCGCCCTGCTGCTCGCCATGCCGCTGGCGGCGCAGGACTTGCCGCAAACCCCCGCCGCCTGGGCCGAGGCTGACCGCGAGCTGATGGTGCCGGTCGAAGGCGGGCGCGTGTGGGTGCGGGTGAACGGCGTGTCGGACGATGCACACCCGCCTGCGGTGATGATCCACGGCGGCCCCGGCGGCACGCACCTGGCCTTCGGCGGACTGCTGGGGCTGGCGGACGAGCGTGCCGTTATCCTCTACGACCAGCTCGATTCGGGCATGTCGGACCATCCGAACGATCCCGCCAACTGGCGCGTCGAGCGGTTCGTGGCCGAACTCGAAGCGATCCGGCAGGCGTTGGGCGTGGAACGCTGGCACGTTATCGGCCATTCGTGGGGCGCGGCGATCGCGCTCGAATATGCCGCTGCCTATCCGCAGCACACGGCCAGCACGGTGCTGGCAGGCACCTATATCTCCACCCCGCACTGGATCATGGGCACCAACCTGCTGATCCGCGACCTGCCCGATGCGGTGCAGGCAGACCTGCTCGCCTGCGAAAGCGCCACGCCGCCCGGCCCCGAAGTCTGCGATCCGGCCACCGCGCAATTCTATCGCGCCTACAACGGCCGCCCCGGCAATCCGCCTTTCCCCGCCGTCGCGCGCGCCTATCGCCAGCGGTACGACGGGCAGGGCTTCAACCCCGACCTCTACAACGCCATGTGGGGGCCAAGCGAGTTTCGCGCCAGCGGCAGCTTGCGCGATTACGACGGAACCGGGCTGCTCTCGCGCGTGGACGGCAGCCGCGTGCTGTTCATGGTGGGCCAGTACGACGAGGCGCAGCTGGACCAGGTGCGCGACTTCGTGACGCTGACCTCCGGCGCGGAACTGGCGGTGATCCCCGGCGGCAGCCACTCCTCCCCCACCGAACGCCCGCTGGAAACCGAGGCGCTGCTGCGCGGCTGGATGCGCCGTCACGACGAGCGGACCGCGGGACAATGATCATCGCCGTCGACGGCCCGACCGCATCGGGCAAAGGCACCATCGCCCGCGCGCTGGCACGGCATTTCGGCCTGCCGCACCTCGATACCGGGCTGCTGTACCGCGCGGTGGGCTGGCAGGTCACGGCCAATGGCGGCGACCCGGACTGTGCCGAGGATGCGCTGGCCGGCACCCTGTTTCCCGACGACCTGCTCGCCAATCCCGAGCTGCGCAGCGAGGCGACGGGCGGGCTGGCCAGCCGCGTTTCGGTGCATCCGGCGGTGCGGCAGGCGCTTTACGAACGCCAGCGCGCCTTCGCCACGCAACCGGGCGGCGCGGTGCTCGACGGGC
>JAGREI010000158.1 GCA_020446625.1 Erythrobacter sp. | reverse complement strand
TTCATCTTCCGCGGCGCGCTGGACGTGCGGGCAACCGCGATCAACGAGGAGATGAAGGTTGCCGCTGCGCTGGCCATTGCCGAGCTGGCGCGCGAACGCGTGCCGGAAGAAGTGGCGGCGGCCTATGGCGTGAACCACCAGTTCGGGCGCGAATACATCATCCCCGCTCCCTTCGATCCGCGACTGATGGAACGCGTCAGCTGTGCCGTGGCCAAGGCGGCGATGGATTCGGGCGTGGCGCAGGAACCGATCGCGGATTTCGAGGAATACGCCCACCGGCTGCGCAGCCGCCTCAACCCCACCACATCGGCGCTCACCCGCGTCTACGAGGATGCCAAGGCCAATCCCAAGCGCATGGTCTTTGCCGAAGCGGAAGAGGAAGTGGCGCTGCGCGCCGCCATCCAGTTCCGCGATTTCGGCTACGGCACCCCGGTCCTGGTCGGCCGCACCGACAAGATCCGCGAAAAGATGGTGGAATTGGCGGTGGATGATCCCGACAGCTTCGAGATCGCCAATTCGGCCAACTACGCCAATATCGAGCCGATGGTGGACTACCTCTACAAGCGGCTGCAACGGCGCGGCTATACCCAGCGTGACGTGCGCCGCATGGTGAACCAGGAACGCAACGTCTTTGCCGCGCTGCTGGTGGCGCTGGGCGATGGCGACGGGATGATCACCGGCCTCACCCGCACTTTCAGCCAGACGGCGCGCGAAGTGGGCCGGGTGCTGGGCCACAAGGAAGGGGCAACCCCCTTCGGCGTCCACATGATCGTGGGCAAGAACCACACCACCTTCCTGGCCGATACCACGATCAACGAACGGCCCAGTGCCGAACAGCTGGCGCATATCGCCAAGGAAACCGCCGCCGTCGCCCGCCGCATGGGGCACGAACCGCGCGTGGCCTTCCTCTCCTATTCCACCTTCGGTAACCCGCCGGGCCAGTGGCTGGGCAATATCCGCGATGCCGTGGCGATCCTCGACGCCGACGAAAGTGTGAACTTCGAATACGAAGGCGAGATGGCACCCGACGCCGCTCTCAACGCCAAGGTGATGGAACTCTATCCCTTCAGCCGCCTGTCCGGCCCGGCCAACGTGCTGGTGATGCCTGGCCTGCAATCGGCCAACCTGTCGGCCAAGCTGCTGCGCGAACTGTCGGGCGATGCCACCATCGGCCCCATGCTGATCGGCATGGAAAAGCCGGTGCAGATCGCCCCGATGACCTCGATCGCGCCCGACGTGCTGACTTTGGCGGTGCTGGCCAGCGCGGGGATCGTCGGCTAGTCGCAGCCCATGCGTTACCAGCTGACTGCCATCGAATCGCCGTGCCCGGTGTGCGGCGAAGCGCAGGGCCGCCTGCTCTACCAGCGCACTGCTGAACAGGCGGCGCAGCATTTCGTGCTGCGCGAGAAGGAGCCTGCGCGGCACGAGCGGCTGGTGGCGGCGATCCGGCGGCTGTGGCAGGGCAACGAGGTGGCGCTGGTGGAATGCGCGGGCTGCGGCTTCGTCCACGCCGAACCGCATGTTGGCGGCGACATGGAATTCTACACCCTCGCTTACGACCGCACGCATTACCCGCGCGACAAGTGGGAGTTCACGCAGTCGGTGCAGGCGATCACCGCTGATCCGCGCTTGCGGGAAATCGGGCTGGAAAACCTGCGCGTGCTCGAAGTGGGGGCAGGGGAAGGCAACTTCCTGCGCCAGCTTATCGCGGCGGGCCTGCGCCCCGAAAACCTCGCCGCCACCGACTTTTCCGAATACGGCCGCCAGCAGATCGCCAGCCTCGGCGTGCGGGTTTTCGGCAAGGACGTGCGCGAACTGACCCCGGCTGACCTGCCCGGCCCGGCGCATGTGATCTGTCTGTTCCAGGTGCTCGAGCACCTCGACGATGCCGTGGGCCTGTTTGCCAGGTTTGCCGAACTCGGCACGGCTGGCGTGGTGGTGCTGGCCGGCGTCCCTGCGCCCCGGCGCATGGCCTTCAACGAGACCAACGGCAGCCTGCTCGACATGCCGCCCAACCACATCGGCCGCTGGACGCCCAGGGCGCTGGAGAAGCTGGCCGAACGCACCGGCTGGCGGCTGGATGCGGTGGCGATCGAGCCGGAGGGCGCTGGCGCCAAGCTCAGCCAGTTCGCCAAGTTCGGCTACCTGCGTGCGATGCAGGACTCTGGCTCACTGGCAAACCGCGTCGAACGCATGAGCGGCGGCGGCGCACAGACGCTCGCCCGCGCGGGCCTCGCCGCCGCCTACACCGCCCGCCGCCTGCCCGCCGCACTGAAACTGGCGAGCGATGGCACGCTGGGCAATGTCATGTGGATGCGATTGTCGCGCGGATAGGCCGCGCTACTTCCGCCGATAGCGGAAATACCAGACTTCGTGGCCGTAGACCGTGCGCGCCTTGTGTTCGTAGCGGGTTTCGGGCCAGCCGGAGGGGCGCTGGCGGAAGCTGTCCGGCCCGTCGGTCACCCATTCGAAGGGGCCGTCCGGCCCGGTGAACCGCTGCATCACCATCAGGGCATGGCGAACGTAGACCGGGTGATCGGTGCCGAAGCGGAACTCGCCGCCGGGCTTCAGCTTGTCGGCAAACAGCTGCACCGGCCCGTCATTCATCATCCGCCGCTTGGCGTGCTTGGCCTTGGGCCAGGGATCGGGGTGGAGCAGGTAGAGCATGGTCAGCGCCTGATCCGGAATGCGCTGGAGCACCTGCAAGGCATCGCCGTGCTGGATGCGGACATTGGCCAGCCTGCCGTCCCGCACATGCACCAGCGCCTGCGCCACGCCGTTGACGAAGGGTTCGGCGCCGATGAAGCCATGGTCGGGCAGCAGGTCTGCCCGGTAAGCCATGTGCTCGCCGCCGCCGAAGCCGATCTCGAAATGCAGCGGGCGATCTTCGCCAAACAGGCGTTCGGCAGTCACCGGCCCTTCCGGCGGCACCGCGATCTGCGGCAGCAGGGTATCCACCAGCGCCTGCTGCCCCGCGCGCAGGGGCTTGCCCTGGCTGCGGCCGTAAAGCCGGTTGAGCGTGGTGGGATCGCCGGGTTTGTGCGCGGTCATGGGGCAGGCGCCTATGCAGGCCGAAGCCAGTAGGCAAGCCCTGCGCAGCCTGGCACTTCCCAAAAAAATCGTGCTGGACGCTGGCGGGCGCATGTGGTGGCAAGGGGCATGGCCGCTTCGCCCAGTCTCGATTGCCCCTTTGCCGCGCTGAACGACAGGGAGCTGGAAGTGCTCCGCCTGCTCGCCGCGGGGCATACCGCCAAGTCGATCGCCGCGCGGCTCGGTCGCAGCGAGGCCTCGATCAACGAGCGGCTGCGCGATGCCCGGCGCAAGACCGGGGTGGGCAGCAGCCGCGAACTGGCGCGCCAGCTGGCCGCCCGAAAAACCTGGGACAAGGAAATCGACCTAGCCGGTGCAGATCCTTCCGCCGACCATGCAACGGTGCCCGCAAGTGCCGGGCGCTTCAGGTTGAAAGGAACGATCATCATGGTTCTGGTAATGGCTCTCTCTGCCGTGGGGTTGGCGCTGTCGCAGGCCGGCCCGGCGGATTCCGACAAGTCCGCGCAGGCCGCCGCGCCTGCTGCGGCGCTGCCGCTCGAAGGCAGCTGGTCGCTCGATATCGCGCGTCTGCCCGATGACGGGCAGCGGCCGCGCAGCGTGGTGATGGACTTCCGGCGCTCGGCCAACCGGGTGTGGACGACCCAGTGCGATATCGTCGCTGCCGATGGTTCCACCCAGCACGCCGAAGCGGTGATGGCGGCGGACGGCGTACCCGTGCCGATGCGCGGCAACATGCCCTTTGCCGACATGGTCTCGCTGCGGCAACCCGCGCCCGGCACGCTGGTGCTGACCTTCACCCAAAATGGGCAGCCGGTGTCGTCGCGCGTCTACACCGTGGAGGACGACCGGCAGCAAATGACCGAGACGATCATCTGGGCGCACGATACCGACCAGCGCACGGTCACCACCTACTTCACCCGCGCCGGGTGAGGGCGGACGAGAAAGGCCCCGGCAGCGCCTGGCTGCCGGGGCCTTTCCGGGGTTCTTCGTGAAATCGGTGTCAGGCGGCTTCGGCCTCGGTATCGGCGTCGCGCAGCACGTAGCCGCGGCCCCACACGGTTTCGATGTAGTT
>JAGREI010000157.1 GCA_020446625.1 Erythrobacter sp. | reverse complement strand
CGTTGGCCCACTGGTTGAGCAGCAGCGGCAGGTCGCGCCACGACTGCACCCAGCGGCTCATGGCGTCCCCGATGATCGTTTCGGAAGTGGGGCGCACCACCAGCGGCTCTTCCAGCCTGGCCTCGGGATCGGGCACCAGCCCGCCCTTGCCATCGGCGATCAGGCGGTGGTGCGTCACCACGGCCATTTCCTTGGCGAAGCCTTCGACGTGCTCTGCCTCGCGGGTGAAATTGCTCAGCGGAATGAACAGCGGGAAGTAGGCGTTCTGCACGCCCGCCGCCTTGATCCGGTCATCCAGCAGGCGCTGCATCCGTTCCCAGATGCCATATCCCCAGGGCTTGATCACCATGCACCCGCGCACGCCCGATTCCTCGGCCATGTCGGCGGCGGCGATCACTTCCTGGTACCAGGCGGCGAAATCGTCGGCGCGCCGGGTTTCGAGGGCGTGGCGAATGGCGGACATGGTGGTTCTTTCCGTGGTCAGATTGCGGCAGCAGCGCTGCCTCCAGGACTGCGCTGCCACGCTGTCGCGCGGGCATCAAGCCTGTCGCGTGCCTGTGGTGAGATTACTGGTGGTGGGATTACTTGGCGAGACGATCCAGCTTGCGCTGCATTTCGGCCATCTGTTCGCGCAGGGTATCGATATCGTCACCCGCGCTGGTGGGCGCTGGCGCTGGCTTGCCGCCAGGAATGAATGCGCTGGCCGCAGCCTTGAACATGGCCATGTTGGTTTCCGCCATCTTGGCCAGGGCATCAGGCCCCATGCTCGACTGGAAGGCTTCCTGCAACTTGTCCTGGTTCGACTGGAAGTTGTTCATCGCCGCTTCGAGATAGGGCGGCATCATCGCCTGCATCGAATTGCCGTACATCCCGATCAGCTGGCGCAGGAAGCTGACCGGCAGCATCTGCTCGCCATTGGTTTCCTCTTCCATGATGATCTGGGTGAGGATGGCGTGGGTGATATCCGCCCCCGTCTTGGCATCGAGCACTTCGAAGTCGACCCCGGTGCGCACCATCCGGGCAAGATCATCCAGCGTGATGTAGCTGGACGACTGGGTATTGTAGAGCCGCCTGTTGGCGTACTTCTTGATGATGATCGGGGTGTCTTCCCCGGTATCCTTGGCGGCCATTCCGCGCCTCCCTGCTGGTGCGACGGAGGTGACCTTAGCACCTGCAACATTGAAATGGCAATCTACCCGTCAGCTTGTCCGTGCAAAGCGGTGTCCCAGCACCGTCAGCAGTTCGTACTGGGTCAGGCCGGAAGTCTGCGCAGCCTGCGGTAAGTCATAGGAAAGGCGGCAGAAATCGCCCTCTTTTAGCTGTGCATCACCCAGGTCCACCACGATCATGTCCATCGACACACGGCCGATTATTGGCAGCCGTGTCCCGTCATGGTGCAGCGCACCGGATGCGCCCCAGCTTCGCAGTATGCCATCGGCATAGCCCAGCGCCACTGTCGCGGAGCGGGTGGGCCGATCGGCAGTCCAGGTGGCGTTGTAGCCCACCGTGTCACCCGGTTGCAGCTGGCGGACCTGCAAGACGGCGGTCTCCACATGGGCCACCTGGCGGATCTGCCCGGCAAGTTCGTCACACGGTACGCCCCCGTACAGCGCGAGGCCGGGACGGGTCAGGTCAAAGTGATAATCCGGCCCCAGCGCGATCCCCGCGCTGTTCGCAAGGCTGCGGCGCCGGCTTGGCACCTGGGCCACGGCTTCGCGGAAGCGGGCAAGCTGCCGGCCATTCTGCGGGGAATCGTCCTCCGCCGATGCAAGGTGCGACAGCAGCAGGTCGATGTCCGCGCCCGCCAGCAACGGGTCGCCCAGTTCGCCTGCGGACAGGCCCAGCCGGTTCATCCCGGTATCCACCATCACATGGCAGCGCCCGCCCCCGCCCGCTTGCCACAGCGCCAGCTGGTGCAGCGAATTGAGCACGGGAACTGTGCCGGTGGCGCGCGCAAAGGCAACCTCCTGCGCATTGGCCACGCCGTGCAGCACGGCCACCTGCTCTCCCGGTACATGCGCCAGCACACCCGGAACCTCGCTCCAGTGCGCCACGAAGAAGGCGCGCGCGCCCGCTTCCTGCAAGGCAGGCACCACGTGCTCCACGCCCAGGCCATAGCCATCGGCTTTCACCGCCGCTCCGGCGCTGGCGCTGCCTGACAGCCGGTCGAGCGCGCGCCAGTTGTCGATCAGCGCGGCGCGGTCGATCCGCAGGCGGAGGCTGGCGGGTGGGAGTTCAGCCAGCATCTTCGCCGAAATCGCGCGGCGGGCCGCTCGGCAGGCCCCACCAGGCCACCAGCAGGCCGAAGGCCACCACCGCCCATGTGTACCACAGCCCGGCGTAGACGTCGCCCGTGCGTGCCACCATGTAGCTGGCGATCAGCGGCAGGAAGCCGCCGAGGTAGCCCGCGCCGATGTGGTAGGGGATCGACATCGAGGAATAGCGGATCTGCGGCGGGAACATCTCGGTCAGCAGCGCGGCGACCGAGCCGTAGGTGAGCGCGGAGAGCGCGCCCAGCACCAGCAGCAGGCCGATGATCCCCAGCACGCTGGCAAGCGGCGGGGACTGCGGCGAGAAATCATAGCCCTGTGCTTCGAGGAAGGACTGCACTCCGGCCTTGCGCGCGGCGTCGTCAGCCGGTTCGGCGGACATGTCGGAACTCGCCGCGCCCGCGGTCAGCACCAGGCCGGATGCGCCGTCCTCGAAATCGTAGGCCACGCCCAGCGAGGTCAGATCCTGCAATACCCGGCCGCAGGGCGTGGCTTGCCGGCTGGCGAAGGGATCGAAGTCGCAGGCGCTGCCGTGCACCACCACCGGCGCTTCGCGCGCGGCCTGGTGCAGCCCCGGATTGGCCAGCGCACCCATGCCCCAGAACACCGGGAACAGCAGCACCAGCGTGGCCAGCGCGCCGATCACGATCGGCTTCTTGCGCCCCACCCGGTCGGACCAGTGGCCCACCACCAGGTAGAACAGCATGGCGATGGCGCCTGCTGCCAGCAGCACCAGCTCGACCAGCTCCTCTTCCATCCGCATCGGTCCGCGCAGGAACGAAAGGCCGGAGAAGAAGGCGGTGTACCAGATCGTCGTCAGCACGCCAGTGATCCCGAAGAGGGCGACGAAGATGCGCTTCTTGTTGCCGGGATAGGTGAAGCTTTCGACGAAGGGGTTGCCCGCCATCTCGCCCGCTTCCTTCATCGCGCGGAACACCGGGCTTTCGGACAGCTTCAGGCGCATCCACAGCGAAATGCCCAGCAGGATCAGCGACAGCAGGAAGGGCAGCCGCCAGCCCCAGGCGGCAAAGTCATCGGCCGGGATCAACGCGCGGCAGGCCAGCACCACTATGATCGACAGCACGAAGCCGCCCACCACGCTTGCCTGGATGAAGCTGGTGTAAAGGCCGCGCTTCTCCTTCGGCGCGTGTTCGGCAACGTAGATCGCCGCGCCGCCGTATTCACCGCCCAGCGCCAACCCTTGAAGAATGCGCAGGCCGATCACGATGATCGGTGCGGCCATGCCGATGGCGGCGGCGGTGGGAATCAGGCCCACCCCCGCCGTGGCCACGCCCATCAGCGTGACGGTGACCAGGAAGGTGTACTTGCGGCCCAGCTTGTCACCCAGGTAGCCGAACAGGATCGCTCCCAGCGGGCGAAAGCCGAACCCCACCGCGAATCCGGCCCATACCAGCAGCAGTTGCAGCGTCTCGTTGCCTGAGGGGAAGAAGGCCGCGCCGATCAGGCTGGCCAGGGTGCCGTAGATGAAAAAGTCGTACCATTCGAACACCGTGCCAGCCGAACTGGCGGCGATCACCAGGCGGATTTCCTTGGCGCTGGGTTCGTGAATGGTCGGATTGGCTGTGCTCGCCATGGGCTCCCCCGGTATGTCTGGAGCGAGGGACTAGCTTGCCGCTGGCGCGCTGGAAAGGGCCGCCATCGCCGCCTTCCACGGAAGCAGCATCGCGCCATGCCGACCGCGAAAGTCGCGTGCGGGGGCGATCAGGCCAAGGTCGGGCCAGTCGGGCGCCGGGCCTTCGCCGTCGAGCCATGCCGACAGGCTATCGTGCGCGGCGCGGATATCGGCTTGGGTCAGCCCGGCAGCGTGGCGGGCGAAGACTGCCGCGGCAGCCTGCCCTACCGCGCAGGCGCGCACCGTCATCCCCAGCCGCTCGATCCGGCCATTGGCGTGCAGCATCAGGTCCATGGCCAGTGTCGATCCGCAGGCGGGCGAACGCGCCGATCCGCTGAACGGCGCGGTTTCGATCGGTGGGTAGCTGGCCAGTTCCATCGCGGCGGCGAGCAATTGGGGGGTATAGAGCCGCTCGGCGCTCATTCCGCTGCGGCGTCCTCTTCCGCCAGGCGGGCGCGGCGTTCCGCGATGATCTGCACCATGGCACGCGATCCGGCGTCCACCAGCTGATAGCTGCGCGCCTCGGAAATCCAGACCGGGCGGCCCTGGCTGCCCCAGACCGTGTCGTAACCCAGCACCAGCACCGAAAAGGCGATCACCACGATCACCAGGCCCTTCACCGCGCCAAAGCCGAAGCCCAGCACCTTGTCGATCGGGCTGAGCGCGGATCGGCGCGCGCTGCTGCCGGCCATGCTGGCGATCAGCTTCATCGCGGCATAGGGCACCAGCAGGAGCAGCGCGAAGGCCAGGATCGAGGCGGTGACGGGCGAGCCCATGAACCCCAGGATGGCGGCGGTCAGGTCCGTATGCAGGAAGCGGATGGCGAGCACCGCCAGCACCCAGGCGGCAAGCGAGAGCACTTCCTGCACGAAACCGCGCAGGAATCCGCCGACGGCGGCGACGCCGACGATCAGCAAAACGATAAGGTCAAAACCGGTCATTCGCGGGCAAATCTAGTTTGCCGATACAACCCGGTCAACGAGCGAGGCAGCCGATCCCACGTCCACATAACGCAGGCCAGCCACGCCCTGTCCGCCATCCGCCGGTCCGAAAGCCACGCCGAAGCCGAGCTTGGCGGCTTCCTTCTGTCGCACCTGGGCATGGGCGACGGGGCGCACCTCGCCCGACAGCGCCAGTTCTCCGAACCACACGGCATCGGCGGGCAATGGCTTGTCGGCCAGCGCGGAAACCAGCGCGGCGGCCACGGCCAGGTCTGCCGCAGGGTCCGTCAGCCGGTATCCGCCGGCCACGTTGAGATAGACCTCGGCGGTGGAAAAGCTCAGCCCGCAGCGCGATTCGAGCACCGCCAGCA
>JAGREI010000156.1 GCA_020446625.1 Erythrobacter sp. | reverse complement strand
CCGCGCCATTGCTGGCGCGGGCCCTCCCGTTCCTCGCTTTTCCGCGATGACTATTAGAAGCTGGCGCTCAGCGACACGACCACGGCGTCGTCGGTGAAGACCGGGTTGGCGCCATCAACGCCGACGTAGGACACGCCCAGCGTCAGCGGGGTGCTGGGGATAGCCAGTTCCGCGCCGAGCGACCAGTCGAACGCATCGCCGTCCGGGGTGAAGGTCAGGAAACCATCGGTGTAGCCGACGTGAGCGGTCAGGCTCAGCGGGGTGTCGGCAATGCCGAGGCCCACATCCGAGTAGACGTAGAAGTTGTCGCCGCCGCCCAGCGAATCCTGGTCGGGAGCATAGGCCACGCCGACTTCGACGCTCGCCGGGCCGACTGCGACGCCGACCGAGCCGTAGAATTCGATGTAGTCGAAGTCACCGGGGCCAGCATTCGGGTAGAGGTAGGCGATCACACCGATGTCGGTGGTGACATTGCCGAATTCGCCCGACCAGCCGCCGTAGACGTCCAGCTCGGTGTGGCCGTAGCCGACGGTGTCTTCGTCCAGCGACGAGCCCCAGGTGCCGACGTAGAAGCCGGAGGGCAGGGCAACGTCCACGCCGCCCTGAATGGCGATGTCACCGCCCGACAGGTCGACGCCGCGGAAGCGGTATTCGCTGACGATGGCAGTATTGGCCGAAACCGAAATGCCAATGTCGGAGCTTTCGTCCTGAGCCATGGCAGGCGCAGCGAAAGCGGCGGAGAGAGCAATAAGAGAAGCAGCGGTGAGGCTGCGGACGGACGTAAGCATGGGCAATTTCCTCAATTGCTATGGTGAACAATGCTTCGTCCCACCTGCGCTTTATCGCGTGCCTGGCATCGTTCTGTGCCCGATCTCCGCGAATGCCAGACCCTCTTGCCGGTTCATTGTGCATTGCACAAGAAAATTTGCACGGGCTGGCGCTGGCGTCTGGAATGTGTGTGTTTTTGGCACCACATTCATCTGCATGACAGCATTCGTCAGGGAAAAGGCAATGGTCATGCCAACCAATTGCACGCTCGTGCGTTATCACTATGTGGGCCTGACGAACTGACCATGTTGCACTTCTTTCGATCTCGCAAGACGGAGCCGGCGCTCCCTCCCATCGTGGCCCAGGTGCCCGATGGCGAACGCGTCTATGCCGTGGGCGACGTGCACGGGCGCAGCGACCTGTTTATTGCGCTGATCGAGGCGATCGAACGCGACAACCGCGAACGCGGGCCGGCGCAGACGACCGTGGTGCTGCTGGGCGACCTGGTCGATCGCGGGCCGGACAGCGTCAACGTACTGGCGCTGGCGCGCGAGTGGCAGAAGTTCCGCAACGTGCGAATCCTGCTGGGCAACCACGAGGAAATGCTCGTGAAGAGCATGACCGATATCGACATGCTGCGCCATTTCCTGCGCCACGGCGGGCGCGAGACCTTGCTCAGCTATGGCGTGGACAAGCAGGAGTACACCCGCGCCGAGATCGACGGCGTACAGGCCATGCTGTGCCAGGTGATGCCGCAGGCGGACCTCGATTTCATCGCCAGCTTCGAAGACATGATTCGCATCGGGGATTACCTGTTCGTCCACGCCGGGGTGGAACCGGGGGTGCCGCTGGCCGAACAGCAGTCTGCCCGGCTGCGCTGGATTCGCGAACCCTTCCTGAGCCACGCCGAGCAGCACGAAGACGTGGTGGTGGTGCACGGCCACACCATTTCCGAAAGCCCGGTGGACCAGGGCAACCGCATCGGGATCGACACCGGTGCCTATGTCCATGGCCGCCTCACTGCCATTGTGCTGGAAGGCACCAGCCGTCGCTACATCAGTGCTATCGACGATGGCGAAGGCAACATCACCGCCGCCAGCGAGCAGATGGGCCACTGAACCGGCCCGGTAGGAAAGCGAAATTTGCCGGGGAGCCTGTAAGCCGGGTTCTGTCCCGCCGACGGTATCCCAAAGGGGACCGTATCGCCGGGGGCAGCCATTCATCTAGGCGGGGGATTGCTCCCACGCTCCAGCAACCAACCCGGATCTCTCGGAGCGAAACGCTCCTGCCCCCTTGTCCGAAGACCTGGCGGCGCGAGACCCCTATGCGGTCTTGCTCCGGGTGGGGTTTGCCATGCGGACCCTGTCACCAGCGCCCCGGTGCGCTTTTACCGCACCCTTTCACCCTTGCCTGTGCGATTTAGGCGCCATCGGCGGTATACTCTCTGTGGCACTTTCCCTGCACTTGCGTGCGGCGGGCGTTACCCGCCACCCTTGTTTCGCGGAGCCCGGACTTTCCTCTCCTTCAACCCGCTCATGCTGAGCTTGTCGAAGCAGCGGCTGCCCGGCTCCCCGGCGAGGGGGCAGATAGGGCGGAAAGCGCGCTTTCGCAACGCCATCCGCCCACTTGCGCTATTCGCCGCCGATGTTGGCGAGCGATTCCTCCGGCCCCAGCAGGTAGCGCCAGATCAGCGCGCCGATCGCCGCGCCCACCAGCGGGGCGAGCCAGAACAGCCACAGCTGCGATACCGCACCGGTTTCGGCATAGAAGGCAACGCCCGTGGAGCGCGCCGGATTGACCGAGGTATTCGTGACGGGGATCGAGATCAGGTGGATCAGCGTCAGCGCCAGACCGATGGCGATGGGGGCGAAACCGCCCCGCACCTTCTTCGAGGTGGCCCCCAGGATCACCA
Source organism: Erythrobacter sp. (assembly GCA_020446625.1). Taxonomy (GTDB): domain Bacteria; phylum Pseudomonadota; class Alphaproteobacteria; order Sphingomonadales; family Sphingomonadaceae; genus Alteraurantiacibacter. The sequence goes on along the minus strand of JAGREI010000156.1, from coordinate 4,775 downwards.
CCAGGAAGCCCGCCGTCAGCAGGATCTCGATCAGCAGCGCAGCCTGCATTGAATATCCACCCGGCGACAGGTCGCCAAAGCCGTTGGAGGCAAAGCCGCCTGGGCTCCAGCCGGGCTGGCCCGATGCGATCAGGAACAGCGATCCCGCCGCGCAGAAGGCGCCGAGGATCTGCACCACCCAGTAAAGCGGCATCTCGCTCCACGAGAAGCGCCCCGCCACCGCCAGGCCCAGCGAAACGGCGGGATTGAAATGCCCGCCCGAAATGCCGCCCACGGCATAGGCCATGGTGAGCACGGTCAGCCCGAAGGCCAGCGCCACGCCGGCAAAGCCGATGCCCAGTTCGGGAAAGGCCGCAGCCAGCACCGCCGATCCGCACCCGCCGAACACCAGCCAGAACGTGCCGAAGAATTCGGCTGCCAGTTTCTGCATCATCATGTCCTTCTCCTCCCCCTTGCCTTCGAACAGATCCGCTAGCGCGTCAGCCCCCGGTCGCGATCGAGCAGCAGCTGGAACAGGATCGCGCGCACTTCGCCGTCGATCTCGCCGTCGATCATCTCCGGCCGCCAGCGCCGCTGGAAGGCTTCCACCGCCTTGTGGCCGTCGGTGATGTCGTATCCGAAGCGTTCGAGCGCGAGATAGAAGCTGGCATCGTTGTCGAACGGGTCGCCGCGTTCCAGCCGGGTGGGGCGGGGCAGGCAGAGGTGGTATTCGGCCAGCCGCGCCCAGGGGAACAGTTCGCCGGGGTCGATCTTGCGCTGCGGGGCCACGTCAGAATGGGCCACCACGTTGGCGCGGGGAATGTCATAGGTCTTCACGATCCGGTGCAGCAGCGGCACCAGCGCGTCGATCTGCGCATCGGCAAAGCCGCGATAGCCCAGCGCGTGGCCGGGATGATCCAGTTCGATGCCGATGCTGGCGCTGTTCACGTCGCGCGTGCCGCGCCAGTAGGAAACGCCCGCGTGCCAGGCGCGCTTGTCCTCCGGCACCAGCCGCACCACTTCGCCCTGCTCGGTGATGCAGTAATGGGCGGAGACTTCAGCCGCCGGATCGCACATCCGCTCGATCGCGCTCTCGACCGGCTTCATCTCGGTATAGTGCAGCACCACCATGGAAATTGGCAGCGCGCGCTCGTTGCAGTTGGGGGAGAGCTGTTCGCGGTGGACCAGTTCATCGCCCATGCGGTCAGCCGATCATGCCTTCGGGGTCGGGCAGCATGGCGCCCAGCACCAGCGCATCGGGCGAATGGTGATACTGCACCGCGCCGCCATCACGCTCCACGATCAGGCGGATCAGGTGCGCAGGGGCAGTGCGGCCCGACAGTTCCTCTGCCGCCAGCGTTCCGTCGAGCGCCTTGCCCACGTTGGCATCGAATGCCACGCGTGGCCCGGCGGCGCGGATGGCGATTTCCGTGCGGCCGTTGCTGCGTTCCGCGCCTACGGCCAGCGTGCCGCCGCGCACCAGCGAATCGAGGCCCATGGCGGCCAGGTTGAGCAGCACCTTCACCGCCGGTTTCGACAGGCTGGGTTCGGCCACCGCCCATTGCAGCGAAAGCCGTTCGTCCGCCTGGGTAAGCGCCAGCAGCAGTTCGCGCGGTTCCTCGGCCGGCACCATTTCCCCGAAGCCCCCGGCGGCGCCATAGGCGAGGCGGAAGAACTTGAGCTTGTTGGCGCTGGTGCGCGCGCTCTGTTCGAGCAGTTCCAGGCACCGCTGCCGCATGGTGGGATCGCGTTCGTCCGCCAGCAGTTCCAGCCCGTTGTTGAGCGCGCCGACAGGGCTCAACAGGTCATGGCACAGGCGGGAACAGAGCAGGGCGGCGAGATCGAGTTCGGAGGTCATTAAGGTAGAAGCCAGTCCAAATTAACAGCGAAGTTGACAAAGTTGACAGTGCGTCATGCCCGTCAATGGCAATATATACTATGTAAATCAGTCACTTGATGGCAAATATCGAAGTTGACACCGCACGGCGTCAATTGCGGTTTCCATCTCGCCACCGTTTCGCCGATCTTAGCCGCGATCATCCCTGTAGGGAAGGCTGGCTGGCCCGTATTTGTCGCTACAGGGCCACCTTCCGCCCGGCTTGCGCCGCGATCAGGCCGGGGATTGCCGCGCGCGGCGCTGGCGGGTCGCCGGTGCGGCGCGCAGCCAGACGCTCGCCACGCACAGCGCAGCCATGGTTTCCAGCGCCGCCGGCATGAGGAAACCTGCCACCAGCACCAATGCGGCGAACAGCAGCAGCACGTGCCGCGCCGCGCCCGCGATCACCCAGCGATCGCGCACCAGCCACAGCCCGAACAGGTAGATCGCCAGCGGCACGGCCACGGCAATGTCGCCGCTGCGCAGCGCGAGAGAGGAATGGCCGCTGGCCGCATCCACCAGCACGGCAAAGCCCGCGCCCACCGCCGCCGTGGCGCAGAAGGGTACGACGTGGCCATAGCCCCAGACGAAGGCGAGCGACTTCTCGTGCTCGTGGACGCGCACATGGTCATCCGCCGAGAAATAGAGCCACCACATCGACAGCGCGATCACCAGCGCGGCCAGCGCGATGTGCAGCAAGGGGGAAGACCAGCTGATCGCCTCCCCCGCCGTGGCGAAGGAATGTGATCCGGCCAGCAGGATCTCGCCCAGCATGATGATCATCAGCAGGCCGTAGCGTTCGACGATATGATCGACGTGCCACGGCGTCCGGCCTGCGCGTTCGGCGTACCATGGCACCAGGACTTCCGCGATCCAGCCCAGCACCAGCAGGCCCGCGAACAGCCCGGTTCCCGGCACGCTGAACATGGCCAGCGCCACCCAGAACGCCTGCGCCACGACGATTCCGGCGGCATAGCGCCGCGCGGTGGTGGCGTGGGCGGGATCGTGCCGCGCGGCGATCAGCCACAACGCCACCATGGCCAGCCGCATCACCACATAGGCCAGCACCGGCAAGGTGATCGAGAACCCGTCGAAGAAGCGCGAGACGGAGGATGCCAGCAGCAGCGATCCGGTCATCACCACGAAGGTGAGCAGGCGGTAGACTTGCCCGTCGTTATCGTAGGCGCTGGCGTACCAGGTATAGTTCATCCAGGCCCACCAGATTGCCAGGAAGGCGAGCAGGAAGGGCGGGATGGCCTCTGCCGCATGGCCCGCCGCCACGCCGTGATGCAGCCCCGCTGCCGCTGCGGCCACCGCGATCACCGTCACCAGGTCGAAGAACAGCTCCAGCGGCGTGGCCGCGCGATGGACCTCGTCCGGATCGCGCGGACCGAAAGGGCGATAATCGAAGAACTTTCCCTCGATCCGTTCACGCATTGCCGAAACTCCCTGCTGCCAGGCGGGCAGGATAGGGCGTGCGCCGCGCTTGGCAATCGCGTGTGCCAGCTCATTCACCGCCAGTCCGGTCACCGCCAGCCTTGTCACCGCCGGGGTTCGGCGGCATGGACCAGGGATGGCGCAGGCTTCCGAAACCTTGCAGGGCGAACTCACCGGCGCGGGTCGGTTGGACAAGGTGCTGGCTGACCTCACCGATCTTTCAAGAGAGCGCATCAAGGCACTGATTGCCGAAGGAAAGGTGGAGGTGGACGGCAAGCCGGCAACCAGTGCTTCTGCCAAGGTTCAAGCGGGCTTGAGCTTTTCTGTCCACTTGCCACCCCCTGCCGATCCACAGGCTTGTCCACAGGACATCCCGATCACTGTGGTCTACGAGGACGAGCACCTGATCGTGGTCGACAAGCCCGCCGGAATGGTGGTGCACCCGGCAGCGGGCAACCCGGACGGCACGCTGGTCAATGCGCTGCTGCACCATTGCCGGGGGCAATTGTCGGGCATTGGCGGGGTGGCGCGGCCGGGCATCGTCCACCGCATCGACAAGGATACCTCCGGCCTGCTGGTGGTGGCCAAGAGCGACGTGGCGCACGAAGGGCTGGCGCAGCAATTTGCCGATCATTCGCTTGAACGCGCCTATCTGGCGGTGTGCAGCGGGCATCCGCGTCCGCCGGCAGGCACGGTCGATGCGCGGCTGGGCCGGTCGGACCGCGACCGCAAGAAGATGGCGGTGATCCCCGACGATGCGCGGCGCGGCAAGCACGCGGTGACGCATTACCGCACGCTGGAACGGCTGGATCACTGTGCGCTGGTGGAATGTCGGCTGGAAACCGGGCGCACCCACCAGGTGCGCGTTCACCTTGCGTCAATCGGTCATCCGCTAGTGGGAGATCCAGTCTATGGACGCGATCCCGCACCGCTTCGGCCGCTTCTCAAAAGCCTCGGATTCCACCGCCAGGCGCTGCACGCGGCGCGACTCGGGTTCGTTCATCCCGTCAGCGGTAACCGCCTGTCGTTTTCCAGCGAATTACCTGCCGATATGCGGGAACTTATCGACCAAACAGGTTATTCCAATCGATGAAATGCACCCTATATCCGTTCGTGGTGCGTTATAAGTAACAAGACACCCAATGTGGCTGCCAAGCGCAGGTGCCCAGCAGGGGCCTGCATCGAGCTGTCGACGAAAAGAAAGGTCTGGGACAAAAGTGAGCAATAATCGACCAACAGTGCCGGCGCTGGGCGGTGAGCAGGGGCTCAACCGCTACCTGTCGGAAATCAAGAAATTCCCCGTGTTGACGCCGGAACAGGAATACATGCTGGCGGTACGCTACCGCGAGCACGAGGATCCTGATGCTGCCGCGCAGCTGGTCACCTCGCACCTGCGGCTGGTGGCCAAGATCGCCATGGGTTACCGCGGCTATGGCCTGCCGGTGTCGGACCTCATCTCCGAAGGCAATGTCGGCCTGATGCA
>JAGREI010000155.1 GCA_020446625.1 Erythrobacter sp. | reverse complement strand
CGCGAGGAGCTGCGCCCGGTCCGCCTCCAGCTTGAACTGCTCAAGACGGAGATGCTGCTGGAAGAGGCGAACATCGGATCGACATTGGTGATCTACGGTTCGGCGCGCATTCCCGCCCCTGAGGATTGCGAGGCCGCGCTTGCCACGGCGACGACACCCGAGCGCAAGGCCGTGGTCGAACGGCTCGTCGCCAAGTCGAAGTATTATGAGGAAGCGCGCAAGCTGGGCCGGATCGCCAGCGAGTGCGCCGTGGTCGAAAACGGCCAGCGCCAGTTCGTCGTGACCTCGGGTGGCGGCCCGTCGATCATGGAAGCGGCCAATCGCGGCGCGGCGGACGTGGGCGCTGAAACGATCGGCCTCAACATTGTCCTGCCCCACGAGCAGGCGCCCAATCGCTATGTCACGCCGCGCCTGTCGTTCCAGTTCCACTACTTCGCGCTGCGCAAGATGCACTTCCTGCTGCGCGCCCGCGCGGTGGCGGTGTTCCCCGGCGGGTTCGGCACTTTCGACGAGTTCTTCGAGCTGCTCACCCTGATCCAGACCGGCAAGATGAAGCCGATCCCGATCCTGCTGTTCGGCAAGGAGTTCTGGAGCCGCGTGGTCAACTTCAAGGCGCTGGCCGAAGAAGGCGTGATCTCGCAGAAGGACCTGGACCTGATCACCTGGTGCGAGACGGCGGACGAAGCCTGGGCCGCGATTGCCGGGTTCTACGAACTGGAGGGGTAGGGCGCGGGGGGCGGCTTGCGCCTGTTTGCTTCCATTAGAAAGGCGCACCCCGTCAGCACCTGGGAGGCATCGTGTCGCTTGCAGGCTCGTCATGCGGCCCGGTTGTTCGGAATCCCTTTATCGCATCCCAAGAGTTGCTTGAGACCGCAACCTTGAAGGGATGACTGAGCAACCAGCGAAACCGGGCTGATCTACGCGCTTCAGCCACGATCCGGTCCAACATCTCAGATGATGGATTTCGGAGAATGTCTTCGAGAGGGCCACAAGCCATCATCCCAATGAAGGCTGCATCGTCTGTCCTCGCAGCAGCGAGTACAACGTATGCCAGTGCTTTGTCCGGATCATCCCAGTGACACGTGATGATCTCTCCAAAGTCATCAGCGTGCTCGGCGGACCAATCGCTTTCATAGTGAGCGGCATAGGCATCTATTAGCTCACACATTTGTTGAGCATCGGAGCGAGCCAGCGCCAACTGGAGTTCGTCTGTATAGGTATTTCTTCCCATGAGCTTCCCATACCGCAAGCCGGTAAAGGAATGGCGAGCGCCAACGTCCGCTACCCACCCCAACCCAGCCATTTCCTACACCCCGCCGTCGCGCCTAGCCGCGTGGGATGCCCTGCATTCCCGCCCATCGTGCGCGTCGGCGTCCGCCGTTCTTCCAGCCGGTTCCGCTACGCGCGCGGGCTGACGGGTGGAGCGTGGCGCGGCAGGGCCATTTCCTCGCCCACCTCTATCTCACCGGCTCGGTCGCTGCCGCCGCGCGCATGGTGGGCATGTCGCGCGAGAGTGCCTATCGCCTGCGCGCGCGGGCCGGGGCGGAAAGTTTCGCGCAGGCGTGGGACCATGTGCTCACCCCGCCGGGGTCCGGGCGCGTGGCGCGGCCCAGCATCGCCTGGCGAAAGGTCACACTTGCCGCGCTGGCCATGCGGATCGAAATGCCGCTGGTGCAGCCGCTGATCCATCGCGGCAAGGTGACGACAATTCGCGAAAAGTGGGACAATTCCGCGCTTTCCCGCCTGCTCCGCCGCGCCGATGCACTTGCCCGTAGGGTCGAACGCAGGGGGCAGGGCGGGTGATGGGGAAGTTTCGCAAACGGCCCCCTCGCTGTCACACCTTGCCGTCGGGCCAGCGCACCGCCTGGTGTCCCAGCGGGCCGTTGCCGAAGCCGAAGCCGGGCGCGGCCTTCAGCGCCTCGCGCACGAACAGCCTCGCTTCGGCCACCGCCTGCTCCAGTGAAGCCCCGCGCGCGAGGTGGGTGGCGATCGCGCTGGCCAGCGTGCAGCCGGTTCCGTGGCTGTGCCGGGTGACAATGCGCGCCTCGCTCCACACGACATCGTCCATGCCGGGGCGCACCAGCCGGTCCTCCACCAGCGGCCCATCCGCATCGCCGCCCTTGGCAAGGTACGCGACACCGCGTTCCGCCATCGCCGCCGCGCCGCCCAGTGCCGCCAGTTCGGGCACGTTGGGAGTGGTGAGCGTGGCCAGCTCCATCAGCCATTCGAACACCTCGATGGTGCCTTCGTCCGCCAGTGCCGCGCCGCTGGTGGCCACCATCACCGGATCGAACACGATCGGCTTGCCCAGGTCTTCCAGCCGGTCGGCCACCACTTCGGCAATGTCGGCGCTGCCCAGCATCCCGATCTTGACCGCGTCCGCCCCCACGTCCTCCAGGCAGGCGTCGATCTGGGCGGCCACCATGTCGGGCGGCAGCGCCTCCACGCTGCGCACGCCGCGGGTGTTCTGCGCGGTGACGGCGGTGATCGCGGTCATGGCGTATCCGCCCAGCATGGTCACGGTCTTGATGTCGGCCTGTATGCCCGCGCCGCCCGAACTGTCGGACCCGGCGATCACCAGCACGCGGGGAGGGCGGGCGGCTGCCACCTACAGCTCCCGCAGGATCTCGGCCTTCTTGGCCGCGTATTCGCTATCGGTGATCAGCCCTTCGGCGTGCAGGCTGTCGAGCGCGCGCAGCCGTTCGGCGGGGCTGTCGCCAGAGCGCGGGGCTGGCGGGGCAGGGGGCGGGGATTGCCAGCCGTGCTGCTGACGGGTCTGCACCCGGATGCGCGAGGCGAGGCCCTCCAGCCCGCCAGCGGGGAACAGGGCGGCGGCGCGGCGGCGTGCGCGGAACATGAACAGGGTGACCAGCGGCCAGACCACCACCAGGCCAAAGCCGGCATAGACCACCAGCCCCCAGCCCAGCAGCGCACCCATGCCCACCTGCTCGCGCTTGCCGCTGGCGTCCTGGCAGAAGTAGAACACCTCCTCGCCGTTCTCGCCGGGCAGGTGGTAACTCTGCGTCTCGCTGACCATGGTCTGTTCGCTCTCGCAGACCAGCGGCCCCATGGCCTCGCCCACCGAAGGGATCGCCAGCAGCCCGAGCAGGCCCAGCCCGCAGACCATCAGGAAGCCGGTGAACAGGCAGCCGCCGAGGGGGACGAACCTGCCCAAGCGTCAGCCCTTGAAGTGCCGCTGGGTGCCTGCCGGATGCCGCGCCAGCAGGTCACGCGCCCGCGTGGGCCGGTCCACCAGTTCGCCGCCGCAGTTGGGGCAGACGTCGTCGAGCAGTTCGGCGCAGGGCGCGCAGAAGGTACACTCGAACGAGCAGATGAAGGCACCTGGCAGGTGCGCGGGCAGATCGGTGCCGCAGCGTTCGCAATCGGGGCGCAGTTCAAGCATGGTGCAGCCTCCGCCGGCGGATCATGCCGCCGCCTCCACCGCCTTGCAGATGTCGCTCACCAGCCGCTGCACCTGCCCTTCGTCGTCGCCTTCGGCCATGACGCGGATCAGCGGTTCGGTGCCGGACTTGCGGATGACCAGGCGGCCCTTGCCCGCCAGCTCGCCTTCGGCATGGGCGATGGCCTGCTGCACGCTGTCGGCGGACAGCGGATCGCTGCCTTCGTAGCGCACGTTCTGGAGCAGCTGCGGGACGGGATCGAACAGGTGCAGCAGCTCGCTGGCAGGCTTGCCGGTGCGCACCATGGCGGCCAGCACCTGCATGGCGGCGATGGTGCCGTCACCCGTCGTGGCATGGTCGAGCAGGATCATGTGGCCCGACTGTTCGCCGCCCACGTTGTAGCCGCCCGCCTTCATCGCTTCGAGCACGTAGCGATCGCCCACCTTGGCGCGCACAAGGTCCAGCCCTTCGCCCTTCAGGAAGCGTTCGAGGCCGAGGTTGGACATGACGGTGGCCACCACCCCGCCGCCGCGCAGCAGGCCCTTCAGGTGCCAGCGGCTGCCGATCAGCGCCATGATCTGGTCGCCGTCGACCTCCTTCCCCTTCTCGTCGATCACGATCAGCCGGTCAGCGTCGCCGTCCAGCGCGATGCCGATGTCGGCGCCTTCGGCCACCACGCGGGCCTTGATCGCATCGAGCGAGGTGGAGCCGACGCCGTCGTTGATGTTGGTGCCGTTGGGGCTGACGCCCATGGCGATCACCTCCGCGCCCAGTTCCCAGATCGCGGTGGGAGCCACGTTGTAGGCTGCGCCGTTGGCGCAATCGACCACGATCTTGAGGTCGTCGAGCCTGAGATCGCTGGGCAGCGCGCGCTTCACCGCGTGGATGTAGCGCCCGCGCGCATCCTCGATCCGCCGGGCGCGGCCGATCGCCTCGCCTTCGGCCAGCTGCTGTTCGGCCCCCAGCGCCGCCTCGATCGCTTCCTCGTCGGCGTCGGACAGCTTGAACCCGTCCGGCCCGAACAGCTTGATGCCGTTGTCCGCGAACTTGTTGTGGCTGGCAGAGATCATCACCCCCAGGTCCGCCCGCATCTCCCGCGTCAGCAAGGCCACGGCGGGGGTGGGCAGCGGGCCGGTCATGATCACGTCCATGCCTACGCTGGTGAAGCCCGCCACCAGCGCGTTTTCCATCATGTAGCCGGACAGGCGGGTGTCCTTGCCGATCACCACCCGGTGCCGATGCTCTCCGCGCAGGAAGTGGCGGCCTGCCGCCTGCCCCACCTTCATCGCCACGGCGGCGTTCAGCACCGTGCCGTTGGCGCGCCCGCGGATGCCGTCGGTGCCGAAGTATTTGCGTGCCATGTTCCCTGCCGAAGTCGCGAAAAATTCCGTTACTCCAGCCATGCCCCCTTGCGATGCGCTTGTCACCCGTGCAAGCGCAGCAGCGCACGCGAATTTCGCGGGGTGTCGCTGCAACCAGCTGGCGGTTCGCGCATTGGTTGCAGGTACACCCGCTTGACAGGAGGATACGACCCCATGGCTTTTTCCCTGATTGACCTTCCCTTCGACGCCGAAGCTATCGCCCCCGCGATCAGCGCCGAGACCTTCAGCTTCCACCACGGCAAGCACCACAAGGCCTATGTCGACAAGACCAACGCCGCCATCGACGGCACGGCCAATGCCGGCAAGTCGCTGATCGAACTGATCACCGCCAGCCGCGGCAGCGACAAGGGCCTGTTCAACAACGCCGCGCAGG
>JAGREI010000154.1:9714-9846 GCA_020446625.1 Erythrobacter sp. | reverse complement strand
GCATGCCGATCATCTGCTCGGTCAGTTTCAGCACCCGGCGCAGGTGCGGATCGCTGAGGTCCATGCCGATCTCGGCAACGTGCTTCTCTCCGATCTCGCGCCCCATGCTGCCCCAGACGGTGCGGGCGAGCG
>JAGREI010000154.1:0-9563 GCA_020446625.1 Erythrobacter sp. | reverse complement strand
CGTCGATATCGGGCGGCTCGTTGCGGTCTTCGGAGATGAAACGGTCGAACAATAGCTGGTGCTTGGCCGGGTCGACGCTGGTGATCTCGAGGCAATAGCACACCGCCGAATTAGCCGCAGAGCCGCGCCCCTGGCACAGGATCGGCGGATCGCACCCGCGCGCGAAGTCGACAATGTCCTTGATGGTGAGGAAATAGCGCGCCAGCCCCAGCTTGCCGATCAACGCCAGTTCGCGCTGCAAGGTGGTGCGCACCGTGTACGGCACGCCGGAAGGGTAACGCCGATCCGCGCCTTTCCACGTTTCGGCCTCCAGGTATTCCTGCGGCCCCATGCCTTCCGGGTAGATCTCGTCCGGGTATTCGTAGCGCAGTTCGTCGAGGCTGAAGCGGCAGGCGTCCGCCACCATGCGCGCCGCCGCGATCGCGTGCGGCCAGCGGGTGAACAGCTTCACCATCGCTTCAGGGCTTTTCAGGTGCCGTTCGGCATTGGCGTGGAGCACATGCCCGGCGCGCGCCACCGTGGTCTTGTGGCGGATCGCGGTCATCACGTCCTGCAAGGGGCGGCGGTCGGGCGCGTGGTAATGCACATCGTTGGTGGCGAGCAGGCACAGGCCATTGGCGCGCGCCATGGCATCGAGCCGCTCGATCCGCGCCACGTCATCCCCGGCGTAGAGGTAGCTGGCCGCGACATGCCGCAGCGTGGGGAGGCCCACGACGAGATGCGGCAGCAGTTCCACCAACGTACCGTGCACCGCGCCATCGTCCACCGATCCATCGAGCGCCACCACGTTGCTGGCCCAGCCCGGCACCTCGAACCGTTCCCCCAGGTCGCGCGGCGGCAGCAGCACCAGTTGCACGCCCTGGCTCTGCGCGGCGAGCATGGCCAGCGTGATCTCGCACTGGCCCTTGTCCTGCCATTCGCCGTCAGGCCGCGCCATGCGCCCGGCGGAAATCAGCGCGCACAGCCGCCCGTAGGCAGCGCGATCCACCGGGTAGGCGAGGAAGGCCAGCCCTTCCACCAGTTCGATCCGGCAGCCGATCACCGGGCGCAGCTTCAGCGTTTTCGCTTCGCTGTGCATCCGCACCACGCCTGCCATCGAATTGGCATCGGCAATGCCGATCGCATCGTAACCCAGCGCGCGCGCGGCCAGCGCCAGGTCGACCGCGTCCGAAGCCCCGCGCAGGAACGAAAAGCAGCTCACCAGCCCCAGCTCGACAAACGGCGCAGGCGGCGGCGGTGCCAGCGCATCGGGATCGAGCCGGATGGTGCGCTTGTCGGGAGTGAGCGGCGCCTCGGGCATATGTTCTGCATATGTTCTAAAATCGGATTCGCCAAGCGAGGATCGCGGCGGCACAGGCCATCAATTCCGTGTTAACCCCGTTTCTTGGCACGGACTTAACCAACCAGCCCGCAGTCAGGAGCGACAACACAAGGGGGCACGCCATGAGACTGTTCGCACGCGGGAAACCGGCACCGGTCCCCGAACTGCGCAAGGTCTCCCGCACCCGCGTCGATAGCCTCGCCACCATGCTGATGCCCAGCGGCGACCGCATCGGACGCCTGTTCGATATCTCCACCGACGGCGCGCGCTTCATCACCGAAACGCCGCCCGCCACAGGCGTAAGCGCGATCCTCGACTGGGAGCTGTACGAGGCATATTGCAAGGTGATCTGGGTGAAGCCGGGCATGTGCGGCGTGCAGTTCGACCGGCCCATCCCCGCCAAGGTGATCGAAGACCTTGCCGCAGCCGCCCCCGCCGGGCCGCGGCTGGTGCACAATGCCGACGGCGGCGAGGCTGGCACTCCCGCCGCCCCGCAACGCTTCGTCTGCTGAGCCGCCCACTGGACGCGCTCCGCAGCGCGTGACACACTCCCACCCAGGCCGCGAGACGACGGCGCTTGGGAATGTGATAGCTTGACGCAAAAGACCTTCAGCGCCGCGCTGGCCCAGGCCCCGTTGCGCCCGTTCCAGATCATGGTGATCGCGCTGGGCCTGCTGCTGCTGGTGTTCGACGGGATCGACCTGCAATCGCTGTCGCTGGTGACCCCGATCATCCTCGACGAATGGGGCGTGGATCGCGCCACCTTCGGCCCCGCGCTCACCGCCACCTTGCTCGGAATGCTGCCGGGATCGCTGCTGGGCGGGATGCTGGGTGACCGGATCGGGCGGCTGAAGACGCTGTTCGCCGCCGCGATGATCTTCGGCAGCGGCACCATCGCCGCGGCCTATACCCATTCGGTGAGCGAGATGTTCGTTGTGCGCGCGCTGGGCGGGCTGGGTTTCGGCGCGGCCTATCCCAATGCGCTGGCGCTGGTGAGCGACTGGGTGCCCGAACGGTGGAAGGCGCACGCGGTCTCGATCCTGTCGGTGGGCATCCCCATGGGCATCTCGGTCAGCGCCGCGCTGATGCCGTGGCTGCTGCCCGATCACGGCTGGCGCGGCACCTTCGTGATCTTCGGCATTGCCTCGCTGGTGCTGGGAACCGGCATCGTGCTGCTGCTGCGCGAGCCGCCGCAGTTCCTGCTGGCCAGGGGCAAGGTGGAAGCCGCCCAGCGCAACGCCGCGCGGGTGATAGACCCGGCGATCCGGCTGCTGCCCGAAACCGCGGGCGATCCGGCCGGTGGCGGCAAGCGCGGCCAAGGGAGAGGGGGCGTGTTCGACCGGCGCAACCTGCGGCTCAATGTAGGCATGGCGATCAGCTTTCCGGCGATCACCACGCTGGCCTATGGCCTGCTCAACTGGACCCCCGAACTGCTCACCAGCGCGGGCTTCACGCTGGACGAGGCATTGCGGGCAAGCTTCTGGCAAGGCACGCTGTCGATCGTGGCGGGCGTGTTCGCCGGGCTGGTGACGCGCTGGCTGGGATCGCGACAGATGATCCTGGTGCTGGCAACGGTGATCCTCGCCAATATCGTCTTGCTCGGCTGGGCGGTGGAAAGCCTCGACGGGCCGCCCAGTGCCGCGCAGATCGCGCTGATCGTGGCGCTGGAAGGCTGCGCCGTGGGGCTGGTCAGCATGATGATCGCGGTGTTCTATGTCGTGATGGCGCACGGCTATCCACCCTCTTGCCGCTCGGGCGGGATCGGTTTCGTGATCGCGTCGGGCCGCGTGCTCAGCTTCGCCATGGTCGCCTATGGCGGGGTGCTGATCTCGATGGGCGGGGAAAGCAGCTTCATCTGGTATTTCGGCACCCTGGCACTGATCGCGCTGCTGGTGTTCGCCGCCGCCTTCATCATCGATTGCCATGTAGAGCCGCAAGGCAAGGGAGAGGTGCAAGCATGACTGTCCTGATCGGCCGCAAGGTCAGCCCGCAGCTGGGCTCCACCGACTACCAGCGCATCACCGTCACCCGGTATGCCGGGGCGCTGGGCGCGGTGATCGATGGGGTGGACCTGGCGCAGGAGCTGGACGATGCCACGATTGCCGAGATCCGCCGCGCGCTGATCGATCACCTGGTGGTGTTCTTCCGCGGACAGGACATGACCTGCGAACAGCACCTCGCCTTCGCCCGCCGCTTCGGCACATTGAACCAGCACGACCAGGTGAAGGGGATGGACGCCTACCCCGACATCATCGAGGTGCGGCAGGAACCCAGCGACACCCGCAACTTCGGCGGCGCCTGGCACGGCGACGTGACCTACCTGCCCGAACCGCCGCTGGGCTCGATCCTCTATGCCAAGGAGGTGCCCCCGGTGGGCGGCGATACGCTGTGGGCGAACCTCTACCTCGCCTACGAAGACCTCTCCCCCGGCTACCGCGCGATGATCGACCGGCTGACCGTGATCCACACCCCGGCGCTGATCTACGGCACGAAGTCGATGGACTGGAGCAAGGATTCGTCAGTGAAAAGCGCCCCCACCGAGGCCGCGCATTACGAGGTCGAACACCCGCTGGTGCGCGTGCATCCCGAAAGCGGGCGGCGGCTGTTCTACGTCAGCGGCGCCTATACGCCCCGGTTCAAGGACATGACCGAAGAGGAAAGCGCCCCGCTGATCGACTACCTGATGTACCAGGCAACGCGCGAACCCTTCACCTGCCGCTGGCGCTGGCAAGCCGGCGACGTGGCCTTCTGGGACAACCGCGCAACGCTGCACTATGCGCTGAACGACTACCACGGTCACCGGCGGGTGATGCACCGGGTGACGATCAATGGCGAACGGCCGGTGGGGATTGGGTGACGTTGTCCCTTTCGTCGTCACCCTGGATTTGATCCGGGGTGACGGTAAATGGTCGCTGGCTTCCCCCTCACCCGAACAGTCCCTGCATGAACCACTCGGGCGAGCCTCCGCGCCCGTCTCCTGCCACGCCGCTGCGGTAGATCCAGTAGCGGCGGCCGAGTGCGTCCTCGACGCGGTAGTAGTCGCGCAGGCGCGCGGTGCCGCGTTCGCGCCACCATTCCGGCGCGATCCGTTCGGGGCCTTCCACGCGCGCCACCTCGCACAGCTGGCCGCGCCAGCGGAAGCGGCGGGGGTAGCCTTCGGGCGCGGCGTAGAGCACCGCGATGGGTTCGGCGCGGTCGAGCAGCTTGAGCGGGCGCAGGTGGAAGGCGAGCTGGCCCTGTTCGGCGGGCTGCGGGGCGAACGGGCCTTGCCAGCCCTGCGCGCGTTCGGGAACGTGGCTGGCACGCGGCACCGGGCGCTGCACCGCATGGCTGCCCAGCCGCGCGGTCAGCCGGTCGAGGCACATGGCGAGGCTGGTGCCGTGCGCTTCCGCCGCTGCTTCCAGATCGGCCTGCGCCAGGTGCAGCGGCTCGGCCCAGCTGGCGCGCAGGCGCAGCATCTCGAAGCCGAACCCGGCGTCGAGGCCGTCCAGCCGTTCGCCGAACAGGCGGCACACATGCGCCGGATCGCGGGTGGCACTGGCCAGCTCCAGTTCGCGCAACGTGACCTCGCCATCGACGCGCCACAGCCCCAGTTGCAGCCGCCGCGCGCCCTCGCCGCGGGCTTCCAATGCGCGCGCCATGTCCTCGGCCAGGTCCGCCACCACCCGGTCGAGCAGGTCGCGATGCCTGACGGGTTCGAGCAGGCGGCGCTGCACCAGCGGGGCCTCCACCGGCACCACCGGCAGCAGCGGTTCGGGCACGCGGCCCAGCAGCTGGTCCATACGGATCAGCGGGTTGGCCGAAGGCGCACGGCGGGTGCGGAAGCGGCGTTGCAGCTTGTCGCGGCCATCGGTTCCCCGCTCGATCCCCACCAGGTCGCCCAGCCGCTTCAGCCCCAGCCGCCGCAGCACCAGCAGCACGTCGGCATCCAGCCGCAGCGCCGCCACCGGCAAGTGCGCGAGCCGCGCCATGGCGTCGTCATCGGGCGGCAACACCGTGCCATCGGCAGCGAACCGGGCGAGCGCCCAGGCCGCCCCGGCGGTGGGGGCAATGGCGGCGCTGGTGGCCAGCCCGCGCGCCTGGCAGCGGGCGGCAACGTCCGCCAGCAGCCGCGCCTCGCCGCCGAACAGGTGCGCGACGGCGGTGACATCCACCAGCACCCCGTCGGGCGGATCGGTGGCGCTCCACGGCCCCCAGCGTTGCGCCCACACGGCGAAGCGTTCGAGGAAGGCGAGGTCGCCCGCCGGGTCTGCGGCACGCACCTGCAACATCGGGCAGAGCGTGCGCGCGTCGGCCAGCATCACGCCTGCCCGTACGCCCTCGGCGCGCGCGGCGTGGTTGATGGTTTCCACCCGCGGGCCGTGCGCGGTTTCGGCAATCAGCGCAGTGGGCAGGGCATCGGCCCCCTCCCCCCGCTGGCAGTTCTCACAATCCCGCCAGCGGTCCAGCGCCAGTTCGCTGCAACAGATCGCCATGATCCGGCGCGGAGATGGCGTTCTGGGCGGCGTGCTGGACGCGCTGGGCGGTGAGGCGGTCTGGCTCATCGCGCAGGATCCATTCTCCGGGTTGGTGGAAACGGGCGCGGAACAGTTCGGCGTGCCAGGCGGCGCGGCCGGGCGCATCGGGGTTCCAGCGCGGCGGGGCGGACGGCAGGGAGGCGAGCCGCCAGCGCGCGCGGGCAGAGCTGAGGTCTGCCACGGCATCCAGCCGCACCAGCAGCAGTGGCACGCCATGCTTCTCCGCAGTCAGCGTAAGGCGGCGCGAGGCGGTGAAATCGAGCGCGCGCGGGTTGCCCGCCAGTTCGCCCACCACGGCGGCAAGGTCGCGGCAGCGCAGCCCCTCCTCCATAGCGAACAGCGCGTCCTCCGGCCGGGGCGCGGCGACGTGGATCAGCCGGTGGCGCAAGGCGAGCGGCAGGCCCGCGCGGCAGGGACTACCGGACAGGTGGATCGCCTGCCGATCCTGCACCCACAGCACCTCGCGCTGCTCGGCCACGGCGCCAGCCTGTGCGCTCGCCTGTTCCAGCGCATCGCGCACGAAGGCCAGCGCCATGCCCGCCCCGCTCGCCTCTCCGGCGGGGGTGAACAATTCGCTGTGCGACGGCAGCGGCAGGCCGGGCTGCCAGCGCGGATTGCGCGCAGCCCGGCCCGGCAGCGCGGCCGCCCGTAACAAGGCGTGGCTGTCCATCTCGAATCGGCTCCTATGTTCCCTATATGTTCCAATAGCGGGCGCAAGGCAACAGCCCTGCGGCGTGCCGGAACGCGATCAGCCGAACAGGTCGGGGAACAGGCCCATCACCAGGATGCCCACCAAGGCCAGCGGACAGACGAAGCGCACGAGGAACAGCCAGGTCAGGTGCAGCGCGCCGCCGATGCCGTTCTCGATATCCACCAGCTTGCGATCCGCCACCCAGCCGACGAACAGCGCCGTCAGGATCGCGCCCAGCGGCATGAACAGCTTGGCGGTCAGCCCGTCGAGCACGTCGAAGAACCCCTGCCCTTCGAACAGCGGGATGAAGCCCAGCGGATGCCAGCCCGACAACGCATTGAACGAAAGCGCCGCCAGCGCCCCCAGCACCATGGCGCCGAAAGCCACGATCATGGCGCTGAACCGGCGGACGATGCGGAAGCGGTCGATCAGCCAGGCGGTGGGTACTTCCAGCAGCCCCACCGAACTGGTCAGCGCGGCGAAGAACACCATGATGAAGAACAGCAGGCCCACCACCGAACCGAAGGGCATGTCCTGGAAGGCGTGCGGCAGGGTGACGAACATCAGCCCCGGCCCCGCGCCTTCGGGCAGGCCCGCCGAGAACACGATGGGGAACACGCACAGCCCCGCCAGCAAGCCCACCAGCGTATCGGCCCCGGCGATCATGGCCGATGTTCCCGCCAGGTTGACGTTGCGCCCGACATAGCTGCCGTAGGTAATCATCCCCGCCACGCCCAGCGAGAGCGAGAAGAACGCCTGCGACACCGCCGCCAGCATCACCGGCCCGGTCAGCTTCTCCGGCTCGAAGGTGAACAGGTAGTCGATCGCCTGGCCGAACCCGCCACCGAACATGCCGTAGACGGTGATCGCCAGCAGCAGCACGAAGAAGGCGGGCATCATCCAGTTGGCCACCACCTCGATCCCGCCGCTCACCCCGCGGGCGACGAAGTAGAGCGTGATGCCCAGGAACAAGGCGTCCAGCCCCACGGTCCACCCGGCGCTGCCGATCAATGCGGGAAACAGGCTTTCGATATGATCCGCCGATTGCCCGGCGAAGGCGCCGCCGGCCACGCCGCTGTTGACCAGGTCCACCGCGAACACGCCGACATAGTAGAGCACCCAGCCGCCCACCACGCAGTAGAAGCTGAGGATCAGGAAGGCGGCGAACACGCCCATGCTGGCCAGCACGCTCCAGTGGCTGCTGGCGCGGCTGGCGCTGGCCACGCGGCGCACGCTTTCGGGCGCGGACGCCTGGCCGTGGCGGCCGATCAGCGTTTCGGCCAGCAGCACCGGCAAGCCGATCAGCACCACGCACAGGATGTAGAACAGCACGAAGGCCCCGCCGCCGTTGCTGCCGGCTTCCGCCGGGAAGCGCCAGAGGTTGCCCAGCCCCACCGCCGATCCGATGGCCGCCAGCAGGAAGGCGCTGCGCGAAGACCAGTGATCCCTGGTCGAACCCGACTGGGTCAGTGCCATTGTACTCTTTCCTTTTGCGCCCGAAGTGGTTGCACGATGCAACGAAATTGCCCTCGCGTCGAGGGGGCGGTCTGCTAAGACGGTCGTATGTCCACCACGTTCCAGCTCGATACCTCCACCAGCCGCGCCAATCCCACGCCCGCGCCGATGCGGCGGCTGACCGTGCCGATGATCCGCGCGCGCAAGGTGGACGGCGTGACGGCGGAACCCATCGTCATGCTCACCGCCTATACCGCGCGGCAGGCGCAGCTGCTCGATCCGCATTGCGACGTGCTGCTGGTGGGCGATTCGCTGGGACAGGTGATCTACGGCCTGCCTTCGACGGTGCCTGTCACCATGGAGATGATGGCCAACCACGCCGCCGCCGTGGTGCGCGGCAGCTATCATTCGGTGGTGGTGGTCGACATGCCTTTCGGCGCCTACGAGGCCAGCCCGCAACACGCCTTCGAAGCTGCCGCCACGCTGCTGAAGGCCAGCGGCGCGGCCGCGGTGAAGCTGGAAGGCGGCGAGGCCATGGCCGAGACGGTGGCCTTCCTCAGCCAGCGCGGCATTCCGGTGATGGGCCATGTGGGCCTCACCCCGCAGGCGGTGAACGTGCTGGGCGGCTACGGCGCGCGCGGGCGCAGCCAGGCGGAAGCGGCCAAGATCGTGGGCGATGCCAAGGCGCTCGACGCCGCCGGAGCCTTCGCCGTGGTGGTGGAAGGCGTGGTGGAGCCCATCGCCATTGCCGTGACAGAGGCCATTTCCTGCCCCACCATCGGCATCGGCGCATCGGCGCGGTGCGACGGGCAGGTGCTCGTCACCGAAGACATGCTGGGCATGTTCGAACGCGTGCCGCGCTTCGTGAAAAAGTACGAGGATATCGCCGGGATCATCTCTTCGACGGCGGAGAAATACGCTAACGAAGTGCGCGACCGCAGCTTCCCCGGTCCCGATCAGTTGTACCAGCCCAAGTAAGGCCCCGCTCCGATGCAGTTCTATCGCGGATCGCTGATCTTCACGCTCGTCTGCTTTGCGCTCGGCGCCTGGTACGGCTGGGAAAGCACCGGCACGCTGGCCGGGGTGGCAGGCGTGCTGTGGATCATCCTGGTGCTTTCGGTGCTGGAAGTATCGCTCAGCTTCGACAACGCCGTGGTCAACGCCTCGGTGTTGAAGGAGATGGACGACGTCTGGCAGAAGCGGTTCCTTACCTGGGGCATCGCCTTCGCCGTGTTCGGAATGCGCGTGGTGTTCCCGCTGGCGATCGTCGCCGTGGCCGCGAAGATCAGCCCGATCGAAGCCTTGCAGCTGTCGCTCAACCGGCCCGACGAATACGAACGCATCGTCTCCTCCGCCCATGTCGGCATTGCCGGGTTCGGCGGCGCCTTCCTGGCACTGGTGGGATCGAAGTTCTTCTTCGATCTCGACAAGGAGGTCCACTGGATCCGCACGCTGGAGGAATGGCTGTCCAGCTTCGCCCGCGTCCCCGCGATCGAGGTGGGGTTCCTGCTGCTGACCATGTTCGGCGTATCGCTGCTGCTCGACGATGCCGAAGCGCTGACCTTCCTGATCGCCGGGA
>JAGREI010000153.1 GCA_020446625.1 Erythrobacter sp. | reverse complement strand
GCGGGCGCGGCGTGCTGCTGGGCGGCGTGCCGGGCGTGCTGCCGGGCCGGGTGATGGTGATCGGCGGCGGCGTGGTGGGCTTCAACGCGGCGCAGATGGCCGTGGGCCTGGGCGCCGACGTGACCATCCTCGACCGCGATCCCGAAGTGCTCGAACGGCTCGGCACCCATTTCGAAAGCCGCGCCAAGACGCGTTTCTCCAACCGCGCCAACATCGAACAGATGCTGTCAGAAGCCGAACTGGTGATCGGCGCGGTGCTGGTGCCGGGTGCCGCCGCGCCCAAGCTGGTGACGCGCGACATGCTCAAGCTGATGAAGCCCGGCGCGGTGCTGGTGGACGTGGCGATCGACCAGGGCGGCTGTTTCGAAACCAGCCGGGCGACCACCCACGACGAGCCGACCTACGTGGTCGACGATATCGTGCATTACTGCGTCGCCAACATGCCGGGCGGGGTCAGCCGCACCAGCACCTATGCGCTCAACAACGTCACCCTGCCGCACGCGATCCGCATTGCGAACCTGGGCTGGAAGGAAGCCATGCGCCGCGATCCGCACCTGGCGCAGGGGCTCAACGTCCACGCCGGACGCGTCACCTATCCCGCCGTGGCAAGCGAACTGGGCTACGACCTGCTGCCGCTGGCCGAGGCGCTTGCCTGAGTAGCAGCAATCGGCGGATAATTAACGGGAAGCTAAACATCTTTCGCCAAACCGGCGAGGATGCGGAAATACGACCCGTTCCGCCGCTTGCTGGGCGTCATCGTGCTGCTGTGGGCGCTTGCCTGTAGCGCAGGTGCCCTTGCGCACGAACAGGCGGTGCCTGCCCGGCAGGACAGCTTCTGCACCGCCGCCGCAACGCCGGGCGAAACCGTGGCTCAGGCGCTGGCCGACAGCAGCCGCTGGGATTGCCAGACCCGCCGCCACTCGATCGCTCCCGAAGTGATCATGCTGCGCTGGCAGCTCGACCCCGACCTGCCGCTGCCGCACTACTACTTCACCCAGCGCAACGTGTTCGCCGGGCTGACCCTGCACGCGGTGGACGCCAACGGCACGATCCGCTCGCGCCACTACGACTTTGCCGACATGCAGCCCAGCTGGCTGGAAAGCACGGTGATGGCGCACCTGCCCGAGATCACCCGCGACACGGTGCTGGTGGTGGCCGAGTTCGACCAGCTCACCCATCCCAGATCGATCGCCCACAACTTCCTGGCCGAAGACGATCCCGGCGACACCCGCGAAGGGCGCGACGCGCTGATCCCGCTGGCGATCCTGTGCGGCCTGCTGATGATGCCGCTGGTGTTCGACGTCGCCTTCTACTGGGTGCTGCGCAAGACCTTCCTGATCTGGCACGGCGTGCAGGTGGTAGCCCTGCTGCTGACCATGACGCTGTTTTCCGGCCTTTCCCGCCTGGTGTGGGACTTGCCCGCCCACGTCGTGAGCACGATGAACACCCTGCTGACGGGCATTTCGGTAGCCTGCGTCCTGCTGTTCGCCCGCTCGATCATCGAGCAGGACGCGCTGCACCCGTGGTTGCGGCGCGCGCTGGTGTGGGTGGCGGCATGGTCTGCGGCGCTCAGCGTGCTGCACGCCGCGTTCCCCTTCGTGCTGCGCGAACACCAGATGGACCTTTACTACGTCGGCTTCATGCCCTGCCTGCTGCTGATCCCGGCGGTGCTGGTCGACGCGCTGCGGCGTGGCAGCCGCGCGGCGCGTTACCAGGTGGTGGCCTGGATGCCGCTGGTGATCACCGGGATGGTGCGCCAGGTTTCCATGTTCAGCCCGCTGCTGGCCCCCACCGACGCGCTGTGGATGTTCTATATCGCCTGCGTGTTCGAGGTAACCGCCACCGCCGTGGGCGTGGCCGACCGATTCATGATCATCAAGCGCGAGCGCGACCTGGCGCGGGCGCAGCGTAGCGCCTTGCAACAGCTGGCCACGCACGATCCGCTTACCGGCCTGCTCAACCGCCGCGCCATCGACGAGCAGTTCTGTGACCTGCATCGGTCCGGCTACGAGACCTTTGCGCTGATCGACCTCGATCGCTTCAAGGCCATCAACGACACCTGCGGCCACCAGGCAGGCGATGCGGTGCTGCAAACCTGCGCCGAAGTGCTGCGCAGCGATCCCGACGCTCTGGCGATCCGGCTGGGCGGCGAGGAGTTCCTGCTGCTGCTGCGCGGCCCCGATGCCCCGGCGCGGGCGGAGAAGCTGCGGCAGGCGATCGCCCTCAGGGTGGCGCGCGAGGTGGCGGGGCTCGACCGGGTGGTGACCGCCAGCATGGGCATGGTCACCTTCCCCCACGCGGTGATGCCCAATGCCGTGTTTGCCGATATCTATGTGCGCGCCGACAAGCTGCTGTACGAGGCCAAGGCAACCGGCCGCAACCGCACCGTCAGCGAGACCTTGCGCGCCTTCCGGCGGCGTGACGGCAAAGAACGGCGCGCGTCAGCCGCCTAGGAAAGGCGCGGCCACTTCGGCAGGGACTCGCAGCAGGCGGCCGCTGGCCTTGTCGATCATCGCCCAGGTGGTCTTGGCGCGCACCAGCACCTTGCCCGCCGCATCGGTAAAGGTGAAATGCCGATCAAACCGCGCGCCGGTGGGCGGATCGCGGATCTCGGTCAGCGCCTGAACCTCGGCGCCTTCGGTCACATTGCCGCGATAGTCGATCTCGTGCCGGGTCACGACCCAGACGTAGGCATCGGCGTGTTCGGGCTGCGCCTGCGCCATCCAGTGCGCCGTGGCCAGTTCCTCCATCCACTGTACCCACACCGCGTTGTTGACGTGGCCGTTGGCGTCGATGTGCTCGGGACGCGCGGTGAACTTGCGGGAGAAGCTGCCGCTCACTCCGCCACCCCCAGTTGCCACAGCACGAAGGCCACTTCCTCCGCCGTCTCCCTCAGGCCCTCGAAGCGGCCCGACTTGCCGCCGTGGCCCGCGCCCATGTTGGTCT
>JAGREI010000152.1 GCA_020446625.1 Erythrobacter sp. | reverse complement strand
GTTGCCGATCATGTCGTAGAGCCCGCTGGGATTGGGCGCAAAGCAGCCGACGGGGGCGATGCCCACAAAGCCATCGGTATCCTCGTTCACCACCGGAAACAGGCCCTGCCACGAATTGGCTTCGGTCGGCTGGTCGGAATAGTGGCCCGCACCGGCGGTGGCAGCATATTCCCATTCAGCCTCGGTCGGCAGCCGTCCGCCGCGCCATGCGGCATAGGCCAGCATGTCTTCGTAAGCGAGGTGGACCACCGGCTCGTCGGCAACCTGCGCCGGGCCATCGGGGCCGAACGGAAAGCGCCAGTTGGCGCCCGGCGTATAGAACCACCAGTCGTTGGGATTGCTGGTGGGGTGATCGGGCGCCACGAACACGGCGGAGCCGGGCAGTAGCAGCTCTGCCGGGATCTGGCTGGCGGGAACGCCGAACACGGCGGGGTCGACCGGCTTTTCGGCCACGGTCACATAGTCGGTCGCATCGACGAATTCGGCAAACTGGCGGTTGGTCACCTCGTGCGGGTCGATCCAGAACCCGCCCACGGTGGTTTCGCGCGGGGGGCCTTCTTCCTGCGGGTAGACGGCATTGTCGCCCATGGTGAAGGTTCCGCCCGGCAGGTGCACCGGGGTGTCGCCCGGCACCCCGCATTCGCGTGCCGATGGCGCGGCGGTGTCGTCGCTCTGGTTGCAGGCTGCAAGCGCCAGCAGCGCCAGCGCGGGGAGAGTGGAAAGACGAACGGAGAGGTTGCAGAACATTGGCTCTGACTAGGCTCGCCGCGGCACGACTGGCAAGTGGCTGTTGCCTGTGTTCGCGGCAAGCGGTTAGGTGCAGCCATGATCGCGCTGTCGCCACAGGTGCTGCAACTGGCTGCCGTGCTGCGGCCCGCGCTGGGCCTTGCCGAGGTGGACCAGTGCGAACCGATCACACCTGCCATGATCGGCCTTGCGGTGGAGCGGCACCGGGTGGCGCCCTTGCTCCACCGCGCCGCGAAGCTGGGCGGAAAACCGCTGCCCGAAGGCCAGGCCGACGCGCTCGCCATGCGATCGCGTGACAATGCCCGCCAGGCGCTGCGCCAGCAGGCGGCATCGCTCGCGTTCGGCGGCGTGCTGGCGCAGGCGGGCATCGCGCATGCCGAGATCAAGGGCTGGCGGCTGGGGCAGTTGCTCTACCATGGCGAGGCACTGCGGCAGGCCAAGGACGTGGACCTGCTGGTGGACCCGGCGGGCATGGAGGAGGCGCTTCGGCTGGCCCAGGCAGAGGGTTACCACGACCGCCGCAAGCGGCCTTTGCGCCTGTGGCACGCCCGCGCCGAACTGCGTTTCCATCGCGAGACGGGGGTGCGCGATCCGCGATCGGGGGTGGAGATCGAACTGCATTCACGCGCGCTGGAGGCACCGCCGCAGGCATGGAGCGACGCGGCATTGCTGCATGGGCAGCTGGACCTGTCCTGCCCGGCCTATGTGCTCTACCTCCTGCTGCACGGGGCAGGCACCAAGTGGAACCGGCTGAAGTGGCTGTGCGACCTGGCCCGCATCGCCCAGCTCGTCTCGCCGGAGGTGCGGGGCGACGTGGTGGCGCTTGCCCGCCGCTGCGACTGCCTGCCCGCACTCGCGGCAAGCTTCCGCCTGCTGGCAATGCTGTGGGGCGAGGAACTGGCGGCGGACTGGCGCGCCGCGCTGGCCATGCCGGAAGACGACCCGCGCGCATCGGCTCACCTGGCCGAATTTGCCGAGGCACTGGACCGCGATGGCGCCCATGGCTTCACCACCCTGACAGCCCGCCGCGCCGAACTGGTGCGCGATACCCCGCTGTTCGGCACCCGCCATCCCCCGCGCATCAAGGCAATCGGCGCGCGCTCTGCCTTGTGGTTGCTGCGGCAGCTCTGATAGGGCGCAAAGCTGACCATGGCCGCCTTCCCCCTCCGCACCGAACGGCTGTTCCAGCCCGCGTCCCTGCCGGTTCGTGCCGGGATGGCCGCAGCGCGATGACCGAGCGGCGCGCGACCCGCAGCGATGTTCGCGCGCTGACGACGGCGATCTATGACTACATGCGCCCGCAACTGGGTTACTCGGTGTTCATCATCACGCTCGCCGCGCTGCTGGAAGGCGTGGGCATCGTCCTGCTGCTGCCGCTGGCCGAAACCGTATTCGCCGCCGATGGCTCCATGCCGCAGTCCGGCATGACCGGCCGGATCGCCGGATGGCTGGCAGCCGCCGGGTTCACCACGGTGATGCAGCAGCTGGCGGTAATGGGCTTGGCCTTCGTGCTGCTGGTGGCCCTGCGTTCGTGGGTGCTGTTGCGGCGCGACGTGCTGATGTCCGAGCTGAACCTGGGTTTCGTCGACGAGGAACGGCGCAAGTTCTTCGTCATGCTGGCCCACGCCGAATGGCCGGTGATCAAGCGTTATCGCAAGGCGCACCTGCTCGATACCATGACCAACAACATCGCCCGGCTGGCGCAGGTCATGCAGTTCCTGACGCGGGGCGTGGTGACGCTGGCGCTGGCACTGGCGACGATGGGCGCGGCCTTCGTGATTTCGATCACCCTGGGGTTTGCCTTGGTCGGCATGTCGGCGGCGGGGCTGGTCTTCGCGATTGCCTGGAGCCGCCGCAGCCATGCCTCGGGCGAAAGGCTCAACCGCGCCCACCGCGGGATGATGAGCGAGACGACGCGCTTCCTCGACGGGCTGAAGGCGGCCAAGGCGGCGCGTGCCGAAGATACGCTTGCCGCCAGCTATTCGGCGCGGGTGCAGGCAATCCGGCGGGTGCAGACGGCTTTCATCGAACAGCAGGGGCGACTGCGCAACGGCATCCAGCTGCTGGCATCGGTGGCGGCGCTGGCGGTGCTGCTGGTGGGCTACGGCCTGCTGGGGCTGGGCGGGGGCGAACTGCTGGTGATGGCGGCGGTGATCCTGCGGCTGGCCCCCAACATGGTGCAGACATTTTCCGGCGTGCAATCGGTGGCCTTTTCCTTTCCCGCCTACACCGCCTTGCGGGCGATGGAGGCAGAGCTGGCCGCCGCGCACGGGGCCTTGCCTGCCGCTCCGGCCGACAGCGTGGTGGACCTGGTGCTTGACCTTGCCGCAGAGGCGCTGGAACTGCGCCAGTGTTCGGTTCGCGTGATCGACGAACAGGGCGAGGAGGTTACCCTGGTGCAGGCGGACGCCATCACCATTCCGCCCGGTTCGCTGGTGCATGTCGGCGGGCCATCGGGCGCGGGCAAGTCCACCCTGGTCGAATTGGTGGCCGGGCTGCACCTGCCTGCCACGGGGACTGTGCGCTGCGGCGGGCTGGCGCTGGGCGCGCAGACCTGCCGGGCGTGGCAGTCGCAGGTCTCGTTCGCGCCGCAGGAACCCTTCATCTTCGATGGCACGGTGCGCGAGAACCTGTGCTGGCCCAACCTCTCTCCCGACGAGGCTACGATCTGGCAGGCGCTGGAAGATGCCTCTGCGGCCAGCCTGGTGCGCGGCCTGCCCGCCGGTCTGGACGAGCCGCTGCTGGACGGCGGTGCGCGCTTGTCAGGTGGCGAACGCCAGCGATTGTGCCTTGCCCGCGCCTTGCTGCGCCCGGCCAAGCTGCTGGTGCTCGACGAAGCGACCTCCGCGATGGACCCGCTGCTCGAACGCGAGATCGTCACGCGCCTGCGCGATCAGGCGGGCGGGCGGATCGTGCTGCTGGTGTCGCATTCGCGCAATGCGCTCGACCTGGCGGACCTGCGGATCGACGTGGCCGAGGGTGAAGCGCGGTTGTTGGACCCCGCTTGACGAAGTTGACATCGTGACGATCGCCCAGTTGGGTGTTTATCGTCTTAATTTCAGATACTTGATACCGTTTTGCGAAGTTGACACCCGAACGGGTAAACTACTCGCCACGCCCTGTGCCTGACCATGTGAAAGAACGGCCAAGCCATGCCAGCGGCGTGGGGTGTAGGAAAGCCGTTGCCTTGCAGGCAGGCGTTATCGGAACAGGCGCGGCAGGAAATCCGCGAGGTAGCGGCGCCAGTTGATCCAGGTGTGGCCGCCGCCGCTCTCGTTATAGTGGACCTCGATCCCGTGGCGTTCGAGCATGGCGCGGGTGGGCGCGACCGAACCGTAAAGGAAATCGGCCGTCCCCATGGCGTAGTAGACCGGCTCGTCCCGCGCGGCACGGGCGTCCAGCCCCGCCGCATTGGCCGCTTCGAAATTGGCCACGTCATCCGGCCCGCGCAGGCCCAGGCCCATCGAGAACACGCCAACTTCCCCGAACAGGTCGGGCCGGGGGACGCCGAAGGCCAGGGTATGCGCGCCGCCCATCGACAGGCCCGCCATGGCGCGGTGATCGGCATCGGCCTGGGTGCGGAAATGGCTGTCGATGTAGGGGATCAGGTCGTCGATCAGGTCGCCCCCGAAGTCGGTGTTGGCCAGCATGTCCACCCCGGCGCGCGGCGGGGTGTGGCCAAAGGGCATGACCACGATCATCGGCACGGCGCTGCCCACGTCGATCAGGTTGTCGAGGATGTAGTTGGCATGGCCGACGCTGGTCCAGCTATCGGCCGAATCGCCCGCGCCGTGGACGAGGTATAGCACCGGGTAGCTCTCGCTGCCGTTCATGTAGCCGGGCGGGGTATAGACATAGGCTTCGCGCCGGTCCCCGATCGTGTTCGACCAGTATTCGATCCGGCTCACCATGCCGTGCGGCACTTCCGGGTCGTAGGACTGGAAGGCGCCGTCCTCGCCGGTGATCTCTAGCGTCGAATCCACCCCGGTGCGTTCGCGGCTGAAGGTGAAGGCCATCGGGTCGGGAACCTTCATCCCGCCGATCTCGAAGTTGTAGCGATAGGTGTCGGCAGCGATCGGCTGGCTGGTGGTGGCGCTCCATAGCCCGCTGGCATCGCGCGTCATCACCAGGCCGCGTTCGCTGCCGCCGAAGCCTGCCGGGATCACCGGATCGAGATCGTTGCTGACCACCCGGACATTGTCGGCATCGGGCGCGCAGAGGCGGAAGGTCACGCGGCCATCGGGCAGCGGTTCCACCGAGCGATAGTCCATCTGCGCGAAAGGCTGGGTGGGGCGGCAGGAGGCAGGCGCGGCCTCGTCCTGCGCCAGCGCGGGGGTTGCAGCGCAGATGGCGGCGGCAAGCAGCAAGGCCTTGGATTGCATCGGGGGTTCCTCTCTTTTCGCCATTTGGACTGCACCTGACGTGACTAGTCAATCGGGCAAACGAAAACGGCGGCCCCGCGAGGAGCCGCCGCTTCGTTCTTGCCCGGAGGCAATTGCCTATTCGCTGGCGCGGCGACGGGCAGCGGCCACCGCTTCGGTGGTCGGGTTGCCCAGCGACAGTTCGCGACCGTTGGGGAAGCGGATTTCCGCTGCCGATGCGCGGGTGTCGCCATCGCGGGCCTGGAAGGCGTCCACGATGATGCGGGTGCCCGCGGGCAGCGAGTTCCGGTTCCAGCCACGACGCAGCAGCGCGGAGGGGGCGCCGCCCTCGATCCGCCAGCGTTCGGTGCGGCCGTTGCGTTCCACGTCAATGTGGATCCAGCTGTGGGGGTTGACCCATTCGAACATCACCACCGTGCCTTCCAGGCGGACGGGGCGGTTCCGGTCAAATTCCGTGGCGAACGAGTGGTGCGCAGATGCAACCACCCCCGACACGGCGAGCACGGCGCCGAGTGCGGCAGCGACGAGCTTCTTCTTCTGCATGGTTGGACTCCTCAATCCTTATTATCTTCTAACTAGTGAATCGGCTGTCAGACGGACATCGCTTTACGTTGACTTTGTCCGAATAGCAATTCCAACATTACTCCCCGATTAAGTCACCGTAGAGCAGGTTCTCGGAGAACGGCACGCACTTGAACTCCAGCAGCTGGGCGTCGGCGCCCACGCGGCGGTAGAGCGTCATGTCCATGGTCCAGGGCTGGGTGTAGATCGACGGGTCGTCGATGGTCACCGAATAGTCCATGTGGTCGCCGCTTGCATCCATGGTGAAGCGTTCGGTGACGGTGGCGTGGTTGGTCAGGTAGTTGCCCGCCCGGTCGAGCCAGGTCACGCCGTCCACCATCTCGCCCGCGGGCAGCTTCACCAGGCCGGGGCCTTGCGCCAGGGTGGTGACTACCAGCGTATCGCCGTCCCAGCGGCCGTAGCTGGTGCCCATCCAGGTATCGATCGGCGGGATGCCGACTTCGCCCATGTGGATCACCCGGTTGGCGCTGGCATATTCGTAGACCATCAGGATGTCGTCGCCGTCGCCCTGCACGATCTGGAAGGGGTGCGGCATGTAGGTGGCGCGCGGGATGCCGGGCAGGTAGCAGGCCGCTTCCGGATCGTAGTTGATCACGTTGTCGCGGTTGTATTGCAGGCGTTCCTGCGCCGCTTCGCTGTAGGGGATCGCGCCGCCTTCGACCACGCCCAGACCGGCGGGAATCGCGCCGATCGCGCCCATGATCCGATCACCCTGCGGCAGCGGATTGGCCGCCGCGCTGTGCGGTTCGACGTTCCAGTTGGCCGAATTCATCACCTGCCACACGCCGTTGATGTTGGGCGCATCACCGATGCGTTCCATGGCCGCGCTTTCGTGGTGATCGGCCAGCGCCGGGCTGCTGCCCACCGTAGCCATTGCCACAGCCGCCGCAGCGACACTCGCCAAACGTGTAAAGCCCCGCATAAGCTCTCCTCAAGTCCTTGCTATTGTTCCAAGGCAAAGGTCACGATCTGCCCACCGGCATTGATCCCGACATATTGCCTGCCGTCGCGTCCCCGATAGACAAACGGGTTGGCGTTGGCGTTTCCTTGCAATTGCGCTTCCCATAGCTGGTCGCCGGTGCCCGCGTCAAAGGCGCGGAAGCGGCGATCGTTGGTAGCGCCCACGAAGACCAGCCCGCCCGCAGTCACGGTGGGGCCGGCGCTGCCCGAATTGCCCAGCACGCGGCGGCCTTCGGGCAGTTCGGCATATTCACCCAGCGGCACGGCCCACAGGATCTGGCCGGTGTTGGCATCCACCGCGGTTAGCCGCGACCACGGCGGCTTGTAGCACGGCAGGCTGGGGCCGACCGGGCGGCCATTGGCATCGTACTGGCCCGACAGCGGGGCAGAGAAGCTGAAGAACGGCCCCTTGCCGTCCACGCTGGCGCGGTCGTACTCGGTCAGCGGGCCGTCGCCGCTGTAATCGAAGCTGTAGGGCGTATCGCCTTCCACGCGTTCCACCCAGCCCACCAGCGAGGTATCCTGCGCGTTGACGAAGATGACACCGGTGGTGGGATCGGCTGCGGCGCCGCTCCAGTTCACGCCGCCGGTGCCGCCGGGCAGCTGGATGGTGGAACGCGGCGGAGCGCCCGCCTCGTGATATTCGAACGGGGTGAACAGCCCGGTGTTGATGAAACCGCCCGCGCGATCCCACATGTCATGGCAGGCCGCCGAATGTTCGGGCGTGGTATCGGTGGGGCTGACGATGTCCTGGTAGGTCATCGTCGTGCGGCTGAGCGGCGGGGTGATGACCGGGAAGGGCTGGGTGGGGCTGTACCATTCGCCCGGCACGTGCCCCGGCGGCACGCGGCGTTCCTCCACCGGCAGCACCGGCTCGCCATCCTGCGCGTCGAGCACGAACAGCAGGCTCGACTTGCCGACATTGGCCAGCGCCATGTGGTGCGTGCCGTCAGGCGCGGTCACCGGCAGCAGCGGCCCGGCGTGGCTCATGTCGATATCCCACAGGTCGTGGTGCACGGTCTGGAAGTGCCAGCGGTATGCGCCGGTTTCGGCATCCACCGCCACCACCGAATTGCCGAACACATTGGCGCCGGGGCGATCGCCGCCGTAGTAGTTGTGCGCCGGGCCGGCGATGGGCAGGTAGGCCGTGCCGGTTGCGGCATCGACGGTGGCGGCAAAGCCCCACATGTTGGTGCCGC
>JAGREI010000151.1 GCA_020446625.1 Erythrobacter sp. | reverse complement strand
GCCCGCGCCTTCGTCCTTGTTGCCGCTGGCATCCACGCCCTGCGCGATGTCCGCGCTCTGCGGGTGCAGGTGGTTCTCGAATTGCAGGTTCTGCCAGTGGAAGCCCGACTGTTCGTAGCCGATTTCCTTGACGGTATTGCGCACCACGGTCTGGATTTCCTCCAGCGCGCCGGGTTCCCAGTTACCATCGGTATCGATCATGCCCTTGCCGCGCACTTCGCCCGCCAGCACCACCAGCTGGGTGGTGGTCAGCGTTTCGCAGGCGACGCGCGCCTCGGGATCCTTCGACAGGAACAGGTCGACGATGGCATCGGAAATCTGGTCGGACACCTTGTCCGGATGGCCTTCGGAAACGCTTTCGGAGGTGAACAGGTAGGATTGGCGCATGTTGGAGATTGCCTTCTCGTAAGAAATCGAATGTTTCGCTGGCGGCTCTAACTGCCCTGCCGACGCATGGCAACCAGCCCCGCAAGCAGGAAAACCAGCGCCCAGCCAAGCGCCAGCATGTTGCCTGCCCGCGCAAACAGCGTGGGCGGCGCAGCGGGCGGCACGATGGCGTCGATACGCGCCCGGTCGTGCTTGTCGAGGTGTTCACGCACCACTCCGCGCGCGTCGATCACCGCGCTGATCCCGCTGTTGGTGGCGCGCAGCACGGGCAGCCCCTCCTCGATCGCGCGCATCCGCGACTGGGCGAGGAACTGCGGCGCGGCAAAGCCGCCGAACCAGGCCTCGCTGGAAGGGTTGAACACGAAGTCCGGGCGATCCCCGCGATCGACCACCTGCCCGGAAAAGGCGATTTCATAGCACACCTGCACCCCCACCCGGCCGAACTGGCCAAGGTCCAGCGTGCGCGGGCCGGGGCCGGGCCAGAAGTCGATCGACCCTGCCACCAGCCGCGACAGGCCCAGCGGTTCGAGCAGCTCGCGCATCGGCAGGTATTCGCCGTAAGGCACCAGGTGCGCCTTGGCATAGGAACCGATGATCTGGCCTTGCCGGTTCAGCGCGGTCACCGCGTTGCGCGCGCCTACGGCCCGCAGCACGCCGGCATCGTCGCGCCCGATCTCCAGGTCCACCCCGCCGGTCAGCAGCACCGAGCTATCGCCCACGGTCGCGCCCAGCCGCCGCCGGGCATATTCGGGGCTGCCCAGCGCGGTGGTGTGATCGTAATAGCGTTGCGGATAGCCATCGCGCAGGTAGTCGGCCATGCCGGCTTCGGGCCACAGCACCAGCCGCGGTGCCTCGCCCTGGTCCAGCCGCGGCGAAAGCTGCGCCAGTCGGGCATAGTTGGCTTCGAAGAAGCGCGAATCGCTGATCGCTTCCTGCGGGATGGCAGGCTGGGCGATGGTGACGTGCAGGCTGCCTTCGCCCGCGCCGGGGCTGGAGGTGGCGGCAGGCAGGTACATTCCCGCCAGCAGCAGGGCCGCCAGCGCGCCGCCCGTCCACCAGTTGCGCTCACGCGCCAGCAGCACCAGCGCGGCGCCCAGCAGCGCGGCCAGGCCCGACAATGCATAGGTGCCCATCACCGGGGCCACGGCGGCCAGCCCCGGCCGGTCGAACGGCCCCAGCAGCACCATGCCGAAGGGATTCCACGAATAGCCGGTGAAGACCCAGCTGCGCAGCCACTCGGACACGATCCAGCAGGCGGCGAAGACCAGCACGAATGCCCAGCCAAAGCCCTTGCGGCCGATCAGGCGGGCGGCAAGCGCGCCCAGTCCGGGGTAGATCGCGAGATAGAGCGCCAGCAGCGGCACCGCCGCCCAGCCCAGCACGGCAGGCATTTCCGCCTGGTAGGTGAAGGACTTGGCGATCCAGTTGTTGCCGAGCGTGAAATGCGCCACGCCGAACAGCCAGCCCAGCACGAAGGCCGAACGCGGCTTGCCCGCCTGGGCCACCAGCATGGCCAGCAGCCCCATCGCGATCAGCGCCAGCGGCCACAGGCCCAGCGGCTGGAACCCGGTGGCGGCAAGCAGGCCCAGCGCCAGCGCGGCCAGGCGCGGCCAGGCGGACAGGAGGCCGTTGAGGCGATCGATCAGGTTGGCCCTGCTGGTCACCGCGCCCCCGCTATCGAGCCCACGCTATCAATTGGCCTGGCGATCAGCTGACCGCTTCGAGCGCCTCTTCGCCGTCATCGTCGCGCGGCTGCTTGCGGCGCGCACGGGTGAGCTTGCGGCGGGGGCGTTCGCCATCGTCGTCGCTCTCGTCGCTGCTGGCAGCGGTTTCGCCGTCGTCGTCGTCGTTCGAACTGCGGGCGATGGCGGGCGGCAGGACTGCGGCATCGAAGCCGTCGTCATCGTCGGCATCGGCCACAACTTCGGCCTCTTCGCGACGCTTGCGCTGCGGCTTGCGATTGCGCGACTGGCGGCTGTCACGGGTGAAGGGGTTGTCGTCGTCGCCCTGGTCACCGGAATCGCCTTCCATGCCTTCGGCAGGATCGCTGTCACGGCGCTGGTTACGGTCATTGCGCCCGTTCTCCCGGCCGTTGTCGCGCCCGTTGTCGCGGCCGTTATCACGGTTGTCGCCACGGTTATCGTCGCGGTCACGGCGCTGGCGCTGCTGCTGCGGCTGGCGGTCCTGCGGCTGATCGTCGAAATCGTCGTCGAAATCGTCGTCGCTGTCCTGCTGGTGGCGGCTGCGCTGTTCGTCCTTCTGCGCCTTGCCGTCCGCGATCACGCGGAAATAGTGATCGGCAAATTGCAGGTAGTATTCGGTCTGCACCCGGTCGTCGTTCAGCTGCGCTTCGTGCGCCAGCTTGCGATACTTTTCCAGCAGCTGCGGGGCATTGCCGCGCGCCCGCGAATCGATCCGGTTGGACTGGTTGCCACCACCCTGGCCGCCGCGATTGTTGCCACGGCCACGACGACGGTTGTTGTTACGGTTGTTGTTCAAGGGAAATTCGCTTCCTCAGTCTGGCTGCGGCCCAGGCTAACCCGGTGTCGCTTCGCCATGTGACCCCTCGTAGCGGCAAGCCCGCAGGCGCTGCCGCGTTGTTCCGTCACCTGCATGTGCAACCAGCGGCTTTCCACCGCGCATCAGGCAAATGTTGGAGTTGCCGGTCCGGCGCCGCGCGCCGTTGACCTGATAGGAGAGTTAGCTACTCGATTCGCCTTTGCCAAGCGTTAATCGCAGCACCAGCGCACGGTCGCGCCCGCCCAGATCCTGCCGCACTTCCACCGCAAAGCCATGATTGCGCGCGATTTCAGACACCACGGCGGCCTGGGAAGCGCCGATTTCGAGCACCGCCACGCCGTTTTCGCTGAGCAATTGCGGCAGTTGCGGAATGATCCGGCGGTAATCGTCGAGCCCTTCCGGCCCGGCAAACAAGGCAGAGGCGGGTTCGTAGTCGCGCACGTCCGGTTCGAGCGGGGCGGCCTGCTCGACATAGGGCGGGTTGCTGATGACAAGGTCGAACCGACCAAGATCGTCCGCCCAGCCGGGCTGCGTCCAGTCGCGCAGCAGCATGTCCGCCCGCCGTGCAAGGCCCAGCCGCGCGGCATTGGCCGCAGCCATGGCAAGGGCAGAGGGCGAACCGTCGATCCCCACTCCGGCGGCTTGCGGCAACTGGTCGAGCAAGGCCAGCAGCAGCGCGCCCGAACCGGTGCCCATGTCGAGCACGCGGCGCGCCGCCGGAGCCGCCGCCAGCGCCGCCTCCACCACGCACTCACTGTCGCCGCGCGGGATCAGGACGCCCGGCCCCACGGCAAGGGTCAGGCCGAAGAATTCCTGCTCCCCGACGATATAGGCCAGCGGCTCATGCGCCGCGCGGCGATCCACCAGCGCGGCGAAGCTGGCTGGCGCAGGTTCGGCCATGTGCCGCAGCAAGAGGTCCGAGCGCGACACGCTCAGCGCGTGGGCCATCAGCAGCTCGGCGTCGAGCCGCGCGGTGTCGCTGGTCCGGGCAAGGCGCGCAGCGGCCTCGCGCAAGGCTTCAGCGACCTTCACTCACCCATCGCCGCCAGCCGCTTGGCCTCGTCCTCGGCGATCAGCGCGTCGATCATTTCGCCAAGGCCGTGGCCTTCGAGCACCTCGGGGAGCTTGTGCAGGGTCAGGCCGATGCGGTGATCGGTCACGCGGCCTTGCGGGAAGTTGTAGG
>JAGREI010000150.1 GCA_020446625.1 Erythrobacter sp. | reverse complement strand
GCCCGGCGCGATGGCGTTCACGGTGATGCCGAAGCGCGCGCCTTCCTGCGCCAGCGCCTTGGTGAAGCCGTGGATGCCAGACTTGGCGGCGGCATAGTTGACCTGGCCATATTGCCCGGCCTGGCCGTTGATCGAGCCGATGTTGACGATGCGGCCCCACTTGCGGTCCTTCATGCCGCTGAAGGCTGCCTTGGCCATGTTGAAACAGCCGCCCAGGTTGGTGCGCATCACGTCGTCCCAGTCCTCGTAGCTCATCTTGAGCAAGGTGCCGTCGCGGGTGATGCCGGCGTTGTTCACCACCACTTCGATCGGGCCGACTTCTTCCTCGATCTTTGCGCAGGCGGCCTGCGTCGCCTCGTAGTCACCCACGTCGAACTTGTAGACGGGGATGCCGGTTTCCTCGCTGAAGGCACGCGCCTTCTCGTCGTTGCCGGCGTAGTTGGCGACGACGGTGAAGCCGTCCGCCTTCAGGGCCTCGCAAATCGCGCGGCCAATGCCGCGGGTGCCTCCGGTAACGACTGCTACGCGTGCCATTCATCTTCTCCTGGGTTTTGGACTCGGGTCCCTTTGGTCTTAGGGGAGGGTTGCATTGCGCGCAAAACAAAACCCCGCCGAAGCGGGGTTGTATTTGCATGGATTGCACCAGGCGGAACTACCGTGAGGAGGGCGACCTGCCTCAGAAGCGGAACTGGGTGCCGATGTAGACGGCCTGGCTGTCCTGCGTATCGAGGCTGGGGTCCGGCGACAGGTCGCGGTCCTGTTCGTAGCGCACGCCTGCGGTGATATCGAGGTTGCGGGTCAGGCTGTAGCTGCCGCCAACGTCGAGCATCTGGTCTGCCAGGCGCTGGCCGGTGGCTTCCCCATTGGTGGCGTGACGACCTTCTTCCAGTTCGACCCGCGCCGCGAAGCGGCTGGGTTCCTGCCGCACGCCCGGCGTCGGGACGAATTCGGCCAGGTCGGGAATGTCGGCGCGCGACAGGCTGCGCGACAGCGTGGGCGCGGCAGGTGCCGGAGCCGCAGGCGATTGGGCAAAGCTGCCATAGCCGCGGGCAAGGCCGAGGTTGTAACGCGTGGGAGTGACCCGCAGCGGGTTCACGCCATCGCCGTTCTGGGTGCTGATGGCCGAACGGCCACCCAGCGCATTGGCGGTGACATCGTCGACGCGCACGGCGACGGTGATCGAACGAGCTTCTCCCGAAGCGTCGACACCGGCGGGAGTGAAGCGCATCATCTGCACATCGCCGCCGTTCTGCGCCACGAAGCGCGCCACGCGCGGATCGGCATCGGCAGGAGTGAAGGCCACGAAAGCCTCCCTTGCGGCAGGTTCGGGCGCCTGGCCCAGAACGCCGAAAGCAAGGCCAGCGCTGGGCAAGGCAATGGCCAGCAGCGCGCCAAACGCCGCCTTTCCTGCCAGTCCGTTACGCTTGCTGCTCATCGCGACTCTCTATCTCCCTTCCTCATGGACCGGCGATGAACGGTGGAAATCCACCGAATCGCGGCCATAGAGGCTCACTTGCCTGCTACGCGCCATTGCGTGCAAAGGCCAGCGTGGCAACCGCATGGGCGCGCCCTTTTTTCAGACTGTTGCAAGCTGCCCACAGACTCGCTTGCCGGGCCATGCGCCATTAACCGCCGGTTCACGCCGAATCGGTGCTTTTGCACCCAGTGTTTCGCTTCAGGGCGCGCTTCGCCTTGCCGCAGGCTCGTGGCCCGCTATAGAGGCCGCCAGCGACGTTTCCGTGTTTACAGGACCAATGATGGCTTTCTCCACGCTCACCACCTTCGCCCGTCCCACCATGCTGGCCGTGGCCACCCTCGCGCTCAGCGCCTGCGGCGGCGGCAATGACGAGCGGGTAAGCATGGACCTGGCTGCGGCGCGGGTGAACACCATCGGCGTCAACGCCTACCTCTGGCGTGCCAGCCTGGAGACGCTCAGCTTCATGCCGCTGACCCAGGCAGACAGCGCGGGCGGCGTGCTGGTGACCGACTGGTATGCCGATCCCAACAACCCCAACGAGCGGGTGAAGGTTTCGGTGACCATCCTCGACCAGAACCTGCGCGCCGATGCGCTGCGCGTGGTGGCCAGCCGCCAGGTGATGCAGAACGGCCAGTGGACCGATGCCCCGGTGCAGGCGGCCACGGTGCAGCGGCTGGAGGATATCATCCTCACCAAGGCGCGCGATCTGCGGCGTTCCGCGATCATGTAACTTGCCCTAGGGGGCTATTCCATGACTACCGAACGATTCGATCCGGCCACTGCCGATGGTCGCTGGCAGGCCGCATGGGATGCGGCGCGCTGCTTCGAGGCCGACAGCGCCAGCAGCAAGCCCAAGAGCTACGTGCTGGAGATGTTCCCTTATCCCAGCGGGCGCATCCATATCGGCCACGTGCGCAACTACACCATGGGTGACGTGCTGGC
>JAGREI010000149.1 GCA_020446625.1 Erythrobacter sp. | reverse complement strand
GTCCTCGCTAGACGCGCAGCAAAGCTGCGCCCGCTGCGAGCGGCCATGCAGGTGTGCTTTGCACGCCTGCGCTTTCAGCTTCGGCTCCGGCCTTGCGGTCGGCTAGGCGCCGACCGATTCTGCACGCATCGCCGCCAGCTTGCCTTCCCAGGCCAGCGCGTGGGCCACGATCGCGTCGAGATCGGCGTGCTGTGGCTGCCACGGCAGGGTGGCCTTGATGCGCGAGGGATCGGAGATCAGCGAATCGGGATCGCCCGCGCGGCGCGGTTCCAGCTTGCGCACCAGTGTGCCGCCGGTCACCCGGTCCACCGCGTCGAGCACTTCCAGCACCGAGAAGCCCCGGCCATAGCCGCAGTTCATCGTCAGCGAGCGCGCGGGCTGTTCGATCAGCGCTTCCAGCGCCAGCACATGCGCTGCCGCCAGGTCGCTGACGTGGATATAGTCGCGCACCCCGGTGCCATCGGGCGTGGCATAGTCGGTGCCGAACACGCTGACCTGTTCGCGCAGGCCCAGCGCGGCTTCCACCGCCACCTTGATCAGGTGCGTCGCGCCCGCCGTCGACTGCCCGCTGCGCCCCTGCGGATCGGCCCCCGCCACGTTGAAATAGCGCAAGGCGCAATAGTTGAGGCGATGCGCCGCCGCGGTATCGCCCAGCATCTGCTCGGTCATCAGCTTCGACCAGCCATAGGGGTTGATCGGCTGGCGCGGAGTATCCTCGGTAACGGGCGAGACTTCGGGGATGCCGTAGGTCGCCGCCGTGGAGGAAAAGATCATGTGCGGCACGCCTGCCGTCACCACCGCCTCGATCAGGTTGCGGCTGTTGGCGGTGTTGTTGTGATAGTACTTCAGCGGGTTCTCCACGCTTTCGGGTACCACCACGCTGCCGGCGAAATGCATCACCGCGCCAATGCCCCGTTCGGCAAAGATCCGCGCCAGCAGCGCCTTGTCGCCCACGTCGCCTTCGTAGAACGGCACGCCGTCGGGAACGGCAAAGCGGAAGCCGGTCACCAGGTTGTCGATCACCGAAACCGGCCAGCCCGCGTCGCGCAGGGCCAGCACCGCATGGCTGCCGATATAACCGGCACCGCCGGTGACGAGGACATGGCATTTATGGCTCATGCCCCAAGCGGTTAGCAGCATTGGGTAAAACGGCAATTAAGGATAGAAGGTGGGCAATCTGCCGTTCATCCGTGTCATGTTGAGAGGCACCATGCGCATCACCCTGATCCTGCCCGCCCTTGCCGCTTGTGCCGCCCTGTCGGCCTGCGCCACCCCTGCCTATGTCTCGCCGGTCGAGGTTACCCGCTTCACCGGCGACGGTTCGGACTGGCTGGGCCACGGCACGATCCAGGTCGCGCCTGCGCCGGGGATGGAGGTCGATTCGATCACCTTCGCCATCTACCAGGAGGCGCTGCGCACCCAGCTGGAACAGCTCGGCTACCGCGTGGTGCTGGTGAACGGCGACCAGGTGGCACAGCTGGGGCTGGACGAAGCCGTGGCAGCACCCCGCGGCGGACGCGGCCCGGTGAGCGTGGGCGTGGGCGGATCGACCGGCGGCTTCGGTTCGGGCGTGGGCATGGGCATCGGCTTCGACCTGGGCAGCCTGTCCGGCCCGCCTGCCGACCGTATCGAGCGCACCGTGTCGGTCGCGATCCGCCAGGCCAGTGGCGGGCAGAACCTGTGGGAAGGCCGCGCCAGCATGGTCGCCACATCGAACAGCGACTTCGCCAGCGATGCAACGGCCGCACCGCGCATCGTCCAGGCACTGTTTTCGGGCTTCCCCGGACAGTCTGGCGAGACTATCGCGGTCGAATGATTGCATCTGATATCAAAATCGACGCCGCCTTCGACAGCGGCAACATCGAAGTCGTCTCCATCTCCGGCCCCACGGCACACCTGCGCATCCCGCACGACCACATGAGCGAGTTCGCCCAGTGGTTCCATTTCCGCGTCTCGGGCGCGGCGGGGCGCGAGCTGACGCTGACGATCGATAACCTCAAGGCCAGCGCCTATCCCGAAGGCTGGCCCGGCTACCGCGCCTGCGTGTCGGAAGACCGCGCCTTCTGGGGCCGCGCCGACAGTGTCTACGATCCGGAAGCGGACAACGGCACGCTGACCATCCGCTATACGCCCGCCAGCGACCTTGCCTGGTTCGCCTATTTCGCGCCCTATTCGATGGAGCG
>JAGREI010000148.1 GCA_020446625.1 Erythrobacter sp. | reverse complement strand
TTGGCCACGCCCATCACGTTGTAGTGCGGCACCACCTTTTCCGCGCCGTAATAGGTCAGCGTGACAATGCTGCCGCCATCGGTCATCAGCGGACGCGCGCGCTTGGCCGCGGCGACCAGCGAATAGGCCGAGATGTTCATCGTCATCAGGAAGTTGTCGAGGCTGGTGTCGACATACTGCCCGCGCAGCTCGTTCTTGTCCGAAAAGCCGATGGCGTGGACGAGGAAGTCGAGCTTGCCCCACCGCGCCTCGATCTCGGCAAAGGCGGCGTCCATCGCTGCCATGTTCGACACATCGCATTCGATCAGGAAATCGCTGCCCACCTGCTCCGCCAGCGGGGCCACGCGCTTCATCAGCGCCTCTCCCTGGTAGGAGAAGGCCATTTCCGCGCCGTGTTCGTGCAGCTTCTTCGCAATGCCCCAGGCCAGCGACTTGTCGTTGGCCAGGCCCATGATGAGGCCCTTCTTGCCTGCCATCAGTCCAGTCATCGGGCGATATCCTCCTGTCCGGTCGCCACTTGTCCCGATACCGCGCCTGCCTGCTCCAGCCGGTCCCGCTCTTCCTCGGGCGTTTCCGACAGCGCGGCGTTCAGCTCGGCACCTGCCACCATCCCTAAGCCCACCAGCCAGAAAAAGAAAAGCGCGATCATCACCCCGGCCAGCGATCCGTAGGTCAGATCGTAAGTAAACAGCCGCCGCAGTACCGGCGGCAGCAGTTCGGCCACCACCAGCCACCAGACCGCGATCAGCAGCGCGCCGGGCCACTTGCGGTAGCGCGGCCCGCGATAGGCCGAAGGCGTCAGCGCGAGGAACAGCATCAGGATCGACAGGTAGACGCCCAGCGCGGTGACCAGTCGCGACAGCGCCAGTTCGTTCAGCGCGTGGCTCAACTGCGGCAGGTTGGCGGCGATGGTATGTCGCGCGGCGGCCACGGTCACCTGTGCGTAGAGCGAGAGGATCAGCAGCGTCACCGCGCCCAGGATGATGCCGATCGAGCCGACGCGGTATTTCCAGAACGGCTGAGTCGGCGCGGTGCCGTAGGAACGGTGCAGGATGTCGCGAATGGTCTCCACCAGGCTGCCCGCGGTCCACACGCCCACCGCCGCGCCTGCCCACAGCAGCCAGCCCGATCGCGCTGCCACCGCTTCGCGCGCGACCGGCTCGATCACGCCTGCCACCAGCGGCGGCAAGGCGGCCGCGACGGTGTCGATGGTGGCCGCCGATTCGCCCGGCGCGACGAACATCGAGTAGACCGCGCCGGCGGTGATGAAGAAGGGGAAGATCGCCAGCAGCGACATGTAGGCAAGGTTGCCCGCATGGATGCTGCCATCGTTGAAGCAGCCCACCGCCACCCGGCGGATCACGGTGAAGAACCGGCTGTGCGGCCCCAGCAGGCTGTGGAAGGTTTCCAGGTGCCCGCCCGCCAGCACCGCCTGCCGCCGGGCCTCGGGCGAATCGCCTGGTTTCGGCGGGGACGCGCTATGCCCCTCGCCATCCGGAAGCGTGCTCTGCACCATCGCCGCCGAGTTGTAACAGTCCGGGCGCGACTGTCGAGCCGCAGCAGGCCCTTACCTTTTGCGCCCTGTCAGACGCCCATGCCGCTGCGCGGGTTGCTGGTATCGCGCCAGTCGCCAAGCCTTTCGGCAAGGTCGGCCACGTCTTCGGGCAGGTGGATTTCCAGCGTCACCAGCTGGTCGCCGCGCGTACCGCCCTTCTTGCTGAAGCCCTTGCCCTTCAGCCGCAGCACCTTGCCCGAACTCGATCCGGGCGCCACGGTCAGCATCACCGGGCCATCGACCGTCGGCGCCTTGACCTTGGCCCCCAGCACTGCCTCGTCGAGCGTGATCGGCAGGTCGAGCCGCACGTCGTCGCCATCGCGGCGGAAGAAATGATGCGGCTGCACTTCCACCACCACGATACCGTCGCCATTGCCGCCGGGGCCGGCCTGGCCCTTGCCCTTCAGCCGCATGGTGGTGCCGTCCTCCACCCCTTCGGGCAGGGCGAGGTCGATGGTCTTGCCGTCGGCCAGGGTAATGCGCTGCTTGGCGCGCGTGGCGGCATCGGTGAAGGCGACCGCCAGCCGGTAACGGATATCCGCGCCCTTCTGCGGCGGCGGCTGCCGCCGTCCCGGCTGCGGCCCGCGCCCGCCACCGCCCATGCCGCCCCCCATGCCGCTGTTGCCGCGGCCGAACAGTCCTTCGAACAGGTCGGACAGGTCCAGGTCCTCGGCACCGCCGAAGCCCTGCTGGCCACCGCCGCCACCGAATCCGCCACCCGGTCGCCCGCCGCCGAAACCGCCGCCGAAACCTCCGTTGCCGAAGGGCATCCGCGGATTGCCGTCGGCGTCGATCTCGCCGCGATCGAACTGGCCGCGCTTGTCCTTGTCCGACAGCAGGTCGTAAGCCTGCGTCACCTGGCTGAACTTCTCCGCCGCTTGCGGATTGTCCTTGTTGCGATCGGGGTGCAGCTCCTTCGCCAGCTTGCGATAGGCGGACTTGATGTCAGCCTCGCTGGCAGAGCGGCTGACGCCGAGCAGGGTGTAGGGATCGGACATGGTGTGTTAGCTAGGTAATGCGCGGGAATTAGGCAAGAAGAAGCCTTCCCTACTTCCTCCCGGCGCTATAGGCCCGCGTCAATGAAAGAATCCTTCCCGATCTGGCGACCGCTGCCCCGGCGAGTGCGATCCGCCAGTTTCGTCTCAGGACACAGTCACACCTGTCACACCTTGGGCCTGCACCACCGATGATCGATAGCTCCGAAGCCATCCCCGCCAGCGATCCCTTCGCCCTGTTCGACGCCTGGATTGCCGAGGCATGGGAAAGCGAGCCCAACGACGCCAATGCCATGGCGCTGGCCACCGCCACGCCGGGCGCTGCGCCATCGGTGCGCATGGTGCTGCTGAAGGGGCACGGGCCGGACGGCTTCGTGTTCTACACCAATGCCCAGAGCCGCAAGGGCGGCGAACTGCTGGCCAACCCGCAAGCCGCGCTGCTGTTCCACTGGAAGAGCCTGCGGCGGCAGGTGCGCATCGAAGGCCCGCTGACCGAGGTGACGGCGGAGGAGGCCGACGCCTACTTCCACTCGCGCCCCTTCGTCAGCCAGGTGGGATCGGCAGCCAGCGACCAGTCGCGCCCGCTGGACAGCCGCGCCACTTATGTCGCGCGGGTGGAGGCGCTGGAAGCGCAGTACCAGGCCGCAGGCGAAGTGCCGCGCCCGCCGCACTGGACGGGCTTCCGCCTGGCTCCGCAAGCGATGGAGTTCTGGCTCGACCGGCCCAACCGCCTGCACGAACGCCGCCGCTTCACCTTCGACGGTGCGGGCGGGTCCACCAGCACCTTGCTGTACCCATGAGCGTCTCCACCTACGAACGCGCCAAGTTGACGCGCAGCGCCGCGCTCGCCTCGATCGCGGTGGCGCTGCTGCTGGCGGGGATGAAGGTCTGGGCGGTCTGGCGCACCGATTCGACCGCCATGCTCGGCAGCCTGGCCGATACCACGCTCGACCTGATTGCCAGCCTGGGCACGCTGGTGGGCGTATGGATCGCCGCGCAGCCCGCCGACAAGGATCACCGATTCGGCCACGGCAAGGCAGAGGCGCTGGCGGCCATGTTCCAGGTGGTGCTGATCACCATGTCCGCAGCGGGCCTTGCCTGGCGTGCGGTGGCCCAGGTGCTGGCGGGCGCACGCCCTGCCGGGGCGGAAGAAGGGATCGTCGTGTCGGTGATCGCCATGGCGGCGACGCTGGGCCTGCTGTGGTGGCAGCGCCACGTGATCCGGCACACCGGCAGCCTGGCGATCTCCACCGACCACCTGCACTACAAGTCCGACCTGCTGCTCAACCTGGCGGTGATCGCGGCGCTGGTGGCGGACGCTGTGTTCGGCATTGCCGGGGCCGATGCCCTGTTCGGGCTGGCAATCGCGGTGTGGCTGGCCTGGGGCGCCTGGCGCGCTGCGGGCGAGGCGATCGACCACCTGATGGACAAGGAATGGCCCGAGGAGAAGCGCGAAGCCTTCCTCGCCGTGCTCGCCCGCCAGCCCGAGCTGCGCGGCGTGCACGACCTGCGCACGCGCACCAGCGGAGCGCTCGACTTCGTGCAGTTCCACGCTGCGGTCGACGGGCAGATGACCGTGGCCGAGGCACACCGGATCATGGACGAGATGGAAGCGCGGATCGAACGCGAGTTCCCCGGCGTCGAGGTGCTGATCCACCCCGATCCCGAAGGGCTGGTCGACGAACACGGCGAAGCCGCCGAGGAGCTGTTGCCCGGCGTGCGGGATGAGGACGCCGTCGCATGACTCACCCGTCGATCCCCTACTGGCACGTCGATGCCTTTGCCGAACGGCGCTTCGCCGGCAACCAGGCGGCGGTGGTGATCGTGCAGCAATGGCCCGACGATGCCACCATGGTGGCCGTGGCGGCAGAGAACATGTTCGCGGAAACTGCCTTCCTGCTGCCCACTCCCGGCGGCGAAGCGGACTATGCCCTGCGCTGGTTCACGCCGGCCATGGAAGTGCGCCTGTGTGGCCATGCCACGCTGGCGTCGGGACACGTCGTGCTGTCGCAGGATTCGGCGCTTGATGCGGTGACCTTCGCCACCCGCAAGGCCGGAGTGCTCGAAGTGCGCCGCGCCGGGGCGGGGTACGAACTGGCCTTGCCCGCCATCCCCACCACGCCGGGTGCCTGGCCCGAGGCCGTCGCGCTGCTGGGGGCAAGGCCGCAGGAGGTCTGGCTCAATCCCGACCGTTACGGCGTTTACCTGTTCGCCAGCGAGGCCGAGGTGCTGGCGCTCGATCCCGACTTGCGCGGGCTGGGCAGGCTGGGTGACGACCAGTTCATCTGTACTGCCCCCGGCACCACCACCGATGTCGTCAGCCGGGTGTTCGTGCCTGGCGGCGGAGTGGACGAGGACAGCTTCACCGGCTCCGCCCACGCCGCGCTCACGCCGTTCTGGTGCGACCGGCTGGGGCGCGAGAGCTTCACAGCCTTCC
Organism: Erythrobacter sp.; assembly: GCA_020446625.1. Lineage (GTDB taxonomy): Bacteria > Pseudomonadota > Alphaproteobacteria > Sphingomonadales > Sphingomonadaceae > Alteraurantiacibacter. The sequence goes on along the minus strand of JAGREI010000148.1, from coordinate 10,903 downwards.
AGGCTTCGACGCGCGGCGGCCATGCCATGTGCCGCCGCGATGGCGACCGTGCGGTGCTGACCGGCAACTGCATGACCGTGGTGGAGGGGCGCTTCTATCTTGCCGGGTAAAGCGCAAAGATCCGTTCCAGTGCATCGCGCAGCGGCACCTGCGCATCAGAATCGGTCTTGCCCAGCCGCACCACGGTGAGGTGCTGGCGCGGCGAGACGATCACGTACTGGCCCAGGTGGCCTTCGGCCGCGAACAGGTCCTCGCTCACCGCGCCGTTGAACAGGTTGTCGCGATCAGTGCCCGACGGGTGGTTCAGCCACAGCTGCGCGCCGTAGTCAGGCGAGGCGGGGCTGGGCGTGCGCATGAAGTCGATCCAGCCGCGCGGCACGATCTGCGCGCCCGCCACCGAACCGCCGTTGCGCAGGAACTCGCCAAAGCGCGCCCAGTCGCGCGGGGTGGCCCAGAAGTCGCTGCCGCCGATCAGCGTGCCGCTGGCGTCGAACTCGCCGGTCAGCGATGGCATGTCGAGCGGCACTGCCAGCCGGGCGGCGACGAATTCGCCCATCGCCGCCTGCCGTTCGGCAGGCGTGGTGCCGCGGGCGATCACGTCGGTCGCAATGTCCGACAGGATCACGGCGGTGGGGGTGGAATAGGCGAAGTGGCTGCCCGGCGGATAGGCCAGCGTCTGCGCCTCGGCCCAGCCGGCCATGTTGTCACGCCCTTCGAGGAACAGCATCTGCACCTCGTTCGAACGCCATTGCGGATCAGTCGCTTCCTGGTGGCGCAAGCCGGAGCGCATCTGCAACAGGTGGCGCAAGGTGATCGCGCTGCGCGGGTCGCCGGGGCGCTGCCACAGGGGAACGGGGGCAGGCTCGTCGAGGCTCAGCCGCCCGTCGGCCACCAGCATTCCCAGCAGCACGCCGGTAACGGTCTTGGACATCGACCAGCCGATGAAGCGATCGTCCGGCCCGTAGCCTTCGCCATAGCGTTCGGCCACCACTTCGCCTTCGTGCAGCACCAGCAGGGCGCGGGTTTCGCCCAGCCCGTCCTGCGTGAACAGCGCATCGACCGCGCGCGCCAGCTCCTCGCGCGGGACGCCCGGATCGGCGGTAACGGCTTCCAGTGCCTCTGCGGGCAGCGGCGGCAACGGCGGCGGGCCGTCCTGCGCACACGAGGCGAGCAGCGCCAGGCAGGCGAGCAGTCCCGCTTTGGCTCTTGGCGCAAGCGGCAAGCGGCGGCTAGGGAGAGTGACCGGCGACATCGAGGCGCCGTCTTTCCAGCAGGACTGTCCAAATGGCAATGGGGCAAATGGCAATGGCAAAACCGGCGCGCAGCATCCGTTCGATCCCGTGGCTGAAGCTGCTCGTCGTCCTTGCCCTGGTGGGCGGCACGGTGGCCTGGTTCTTCGGTGAAGGGATCATGGGCCGGGCGCTGGCGGGAACGGCCTACGCCGCCAAGAACGCCTGTTCGTGCCGCTATATCGGCGGGCACGAGCTGGCCCAGTGCGAGGACGATTTCCTGCCCGGCATGGAGATGGTGTTCCTCAGCGAGGACGAGGAAGCGCAAAGCGTCACCGCCAGCGTCCCGCTGATTCGCAGCACCACCGCGACCTATCGCGAAGGCTTCGGCTGCGTGCTGGAAGGGTGGGACGGCTAACCGGCTTCGGTGCCGGCGATCCAGCCGCCGCCCACCGCCCGGTCGCCGGCGTAAAGCACCGCCGCCTGCCCCGGCGCGACGCCGTATTCGGGCGCGGCGAAGCGGATCGTCACGCTCTGCCCCTGGCCCAGCTCACCTTCGAGCGTGACCGGCACCGGCTTGGCGAGCGAGCGCACCTTGGCGGTCAGCGGCGCATCGTGAGTTTCCGGGGGCAGCGGGCCGATGCGGTTCGTCTCGATCACCTGGGCGGCGCTGACGGCCAGCATCCGCCGGGGGCCAACCATCACTTCGGCCCGCTCTGCGTTCAGGCCGACCACGTAGAGCGGTTCGGGCTGGCCGCCGATCTCCAGCCCGCGCCGCTGGCCCACGGTATAGTGAATGATGCCCGCGTGCTGGCCCAGCCATTCCCCCGTCTCGGCATGGACGATGGCCCCGGCGCGCGCGCCCTGGGGGCGCATGGCCTTGACGATCCGGGCATAGTCGCCGTCGGGAACGAAGCAGATATCCTGGCTGTCGGGCTTGGCGGCCACCTTCAGTCCGAACTGTTCGGCAATGGCGCGTACTTCGGGCTTGGGCAGCCCGCCCAGCGGGAAGCGCAGGAAATCCAGCTGCTCTTCGGTGGTGCCATAGAGGAAGTACGACTGGTCACGCGCGGGATCGAGCGCGCGGTGCAGTTCCACCCCTTCCGCTGTCTGCACCCGGCGGACATAGTGGCCGGTGGCCAGGCAATCCGCGCCCAGCTCGCGCGCCATGCGCAGGAGGTCGGTGAACTTTGGCCCCATGTTGCAGCGGATGCAGGGGATCGGGGTGCGGCCCGCCAGGTATTCGTCGGCAAAGGCCTCGACCACTTCCTCGCGGAACTGGCTCTCGTGGTCGAACACGTAATGGGCAATGCCCAGCCGATCGGCCACCGCGCGGGCATCGCGGATGTCGTCACCCGCGCAGCAGGCGCCCTTGCGCCCGGTGGCCGCGCCGTAATCGTAGAGTTGCAGGGTGACGCCGATCACCTCGGCCCCGGTACTGGCGGCGAGGGCGGCCACCACCGAACTGTCCACCCCGCCCGACATGGCCACCACCACGCGGCACTGGGCCGCCGGACGCGGCAGGTCGAACAGCGTCTCGGCGTTAACCGCATTGCTAAGGCAGGCTTGGGGGGAACTGGCAGCTGGCATGGCGGGGCGGCGCATACACCAGAGCCTGCGCGGGTGCAAAAGCCCCGGCCTGGTCCAACCGCTCTCCGGTCTCAAGTTTCGGTTAAGGCCGCCTTTACCTGTTCTTGACGCTTGCGCGCTATTGCGGGGGCATGTTCGAAGGGAAACCGCCTGTCGCGCACGACTCGCGCAGCTCCGCCACCGGCGTCATGCCGGAGGATGCGCTGTGCGAATTGCGCTGGAGCGACCTGGTCGCCCGGCTGGCTGCCGCGCGCGAACTGCGCGCCGAGCTGGCCAGGGTGGACGACGCGGCGCTCGCCAGCTTCGATGCCGATTCGGCGCGGTGGCTGGCGCACCAGCACGACGGCTACCACGACGAGCATCACCATGAAGGGCTGCACGGCGCGCATGACCAAGGCGGCGTTAACCCTGATGATTTAGGCAATGGCAAAGCCGAATGCGGCACAAGCGGGGCTTACCTAGACGGCGAAGCACCGGCAATTCGAGGGAATGCATGATCGAGAACCAGAAAATCCGACCGGCGCAGGTTATCGGCCCGCTTGGCGAGCCGCTGACGATCGACGATCTTCCTGCGCCCTCGACCAAGCGCTGGGTCGTGCGCCGCAAGGCCGAAGTGGTGGCTGCGGTCAACGGCGGCCTGCTGACCATCGACGAGGTGCTCGAACGCTATAACCTCACGTTGGAGGAATTCGCCGGCTGGCAGCGCGCGGTCGACCGTTCGGGGATGCAGGGCCTGCGCGTCACCCGCATCCAGCACTACCGCGACCTCTACGAACGCCAGCTGAAATATTGATCCGCCGCCTGGCGGGCAGCTGACACCAGCCCGAACCCTTAAACTTCGGCCACAAAGTTCGGCCACAAACTTCGGAACGCTGCCGCCCTGGCAGCGTTCTGTCGTTATGTGCCCCGAATCCGGGCATCAAGAAGAGGAGAACAGGGTTATGGGTTGGATTATCGCTCTGATCGTCGGCGGGGTTGCCGGCTGGCTGGCCAGTATCGTGATGAATCGCAATGCCTCGATGGGGATCTTCTGGAACATCGTGGTCGGCTGCGTCGGCTCGGTCGTGGGCAACCTGATCGCGGGTCCGTTGCTGGGCATCAACGGCAGCGTCCAGACCTTCTCGCTGGTGGGCCTGGCAATTGCCGTAGTCGGCGCCGTGGTGCTGCTGGGCGTGGTCAATCTCATCCAGCGCGGGCGCGTGCGTTAACGCCGCGCGGACAATTTATTACAAATGCGCCAAAGGGCGGAAAACTGCGGTTTTCCGCCCTTATTTCCTGCCCGGTCGGCGTTTCATCGGGCGGGGTGGCGGCTTGGCAGAAGGCCGCATTGCGCAAGGGGTGCACAAGGGTCTATGGGGGCGCGTGCACGGCCACTGGGGCCGTTCGCGCGCCGCGTGCTTGCGTGCATGGGGCAGCAGCACGTAAACGAGCACGTAACAGGGCCCGATGCCGATGAATTACGAGACGCGCATGGATCTTTCTGACAGCGCGAACCACTCCGGGGACGACAGCGGCGACGAAGCCGTGCTGGAACCCGCGCGCGCGCGCCAGCGGCGGCTGTGGGTCGTGGTGGCCGTGGTGCTCGCCGGGCTGGTGCTTGCCGGGCTGATGCTGTCGGGCGGCGAGGAGGAAACCGCCTTCGGCGCGTCCGACGAAGCCGTGATCCCCTCGGTCACCGTGGTTGCGCCGGGCGCGATGACGCTGGAAGGCGTGATCAATGCCACGGGCACGCTGGCCGCGCGGCGCGAAATGCCCGTGGGCGTGGTGGGCGAAGGCGGGCGCGTGGTCAGCGTGGCGGTCGAACCCGGTGACTGGGTGCGCGCCGGTCAGGTGCTGGCAGTGATCGACCGTTCGGTGCAGAATCAGCAGGCAGGCGCGCTGGTGGCGCAGATCGACGTGGCGCAGGCCGATGCCGATCTTGCCCAGGCCAACCTCGATCGCGCCATGCAGCTGGTGGAGCGCGGCTTCATCAGCCAGGCCGATATCGACCGGCTTACCGCCACCCGCGATGCCGCCCGCGCGCGCGTTGCCGTGGCACGGGCGCAGTTGGGCGAACGCCAGGCGCGCAATGCCCAGCTCAACATCGTGGCTCCCGCCGCCGGACTGGTGCTGACGCGCCACGTCGAACCCGGCCAGGTGGTCAGCCCCGGAACCGGCACCCTGTTCAGCATCGCCCGTGGCGGCGAGATGGAACTGTTGGCGCAGGTTGGCGAGAACGAGCTGGCGGGCATTGCCCTGGGCGCCACGGGCATGGTCACGCCTTCGGGGTCGGACCAGCAATTCACCTGCCAGGTGTGGCAGAAGTCGCCGGTGATCAACGAACAGACCCGCCAGGGCACGGCGCGCTGCGCCTTGTCCTACGATCCGGCCCTGCGGCCGGGCGGCTTTGCCAACGTGACCTTGGCCAGCGGCACCGTGGTTGCTCCGCGCCTGCCCGAAAGCGCGATCATGCACGACGAGCAGGGCAGCTATGTCTACATCGTCGGTGACGACAACACGGTGGCGCGGCGGGCGGTGCAGCTGGGCATGATCAGCAGCGAAGGCATCGCCGTTGCCTCCGGGCTCGACGGCAGCGAACGCGTGGTGCTGCGCGCCGGCGGCTTCCTGGCCGAAGGTGACGTGGTGCACCCGATCACCGAGGACCAGGCGGGCCAGTAGGCAATGAACTTCAACCAGCTTTCCGCCTGGTCGATCCGTAACCCGATCGTCCCCATCCTGCTGTTCATCGGCCTGACCCTGGCCGGCATGGTCGCGTTCTCGCGCATGCAGGTGCAGGACATGCCGGACATCGAGTTTCCGGTGGCGATCGTCTCGATCTCGCAACCCGGCGCGGCGCCCAGCGAGGTGGAAAACCAGATCACCCAGCGGGTGGAATCGGCGGTGCAGACGCTCGACGGGGTCGAGAACATCCGCTCGACCGCGGCCGAGGGATCGTCGCAGACCATCATCGAGTTCGAGCTTGGCACCGACATCGATGCCGCGGTCAACGAGGTGAAGAGCGCGGTCGACCAGATTCGCGGCGAACTGCCCGACGGCATCCTCGAACCGCGCGTGTTCAAGCAGCAGACCAGCTCGCGCCCGATCGTCTATTTCAGCGTCGAAGCCGACGACATGACGATCGAGCAGCTGAGCTGGTTCATCGACGATACCATCACCAAGCGGCTGCTGACGGTGGAGGGCCTGGCCGAAGTCAACCGCAACGGCGGGGTGGACCGCGAGATCCTGGTGATCCTCGATCCCGCGCGCATCCAGGCGCTTGGCCTCACCGCCTCGCAGGTCAACACTGCGCTGCGCCAGCTGAACGTCAACGCCGCGGGCGGGCAGGCAGAGATTGCCGGAGCGCGGCAATCGGTGCGCGTGCTAGGCAATGCCCAGTCAGCCTACGAGCTTTCGCAGACGCAGATCCCCGTCGGCGGGCGCACGGTGAAGCTGGCCGATATCGCCCAGGTCAGCGATTCCTTTGGCGAACTGCGCTCGTTCTCGAAGCTGAACGGCGAACAGGTGGTGACCTTCTCGATCACCCGCGCGCGCGGCGCGTCGGACGTGGCGGTCTATGATGACGCGGTGGAGGTATTGCGGGAAATCCAGCAGGAAAACCCCGGCATCCACTTCACCCGGTTGTTCACCGAAGTCGACTATACCAAGGCGCAATACGAAAGCTCGATCGCAGCCATGGTCGAAGGCGCGCTACTAGCCGTGGTGGTGGTGTTCCTGTTCCTGCGCGACTGGCGCGCGACGATCATCGCCGCGCTGGCCATCCCGCTGTCCGCCATCCCCACCTTCTGGGTGCTGGAGGCCTGGTTCGGCTTCACTCTCAACCAGATGAGCCTGCTGGCGCTGGGGCTGGTGGCAGGCGTGCTGGTGGACGATGCGATCGTGGAGATCGAGAACATCGTCAGACACATGCGCATGGGCAAGAGCGCCTATCAGGCGTCTATCGACGCCGCCGACGAGATCGGGCTGGCGGTGGTGGCCACCACCTTCTCGATCGTCGCGGTGTTCCTGCCGGTCGGCACCATGTCGGGCATCACCGGCATCTTCTTCAAGAACTTCGGCCTCACCGTGGTGGTCTCGGTGCTGATGAGCCTGGCGGTCGCGCGCATGATCACGCCGATGATCGCGGCCTATTTCCTGCAAGCCAAGGGCAAGGCCGCGCACGGCGAAGGCAAGTGGATGGATCGCTACATGGCGATCCTGCGCTGGTCGCTCGACGACAGCGACTATCGCCGCAAGAAGGCCGAAATCGGCATGGCGCCGCACCAGTGGCAGTACTCGCTGATGGGCGTGCCGATCTTCGTGCTGATCGGGCTGGCAGCCGTGGCGGGCTTCGTCGGCGCGCTGTACCTGTGGTTCAGCCCGTCCTCCGTGCTGCCTTTCATCGACTTCGTGCCGGCTGACGCGATGGACATGAGCTTCTGGCAGGACCGCTTGTCCTTCCTGCCCGATATCGTCGCCCAGCTGATCGCCTTTGTCCTCGCCGTGGTGGTGATGTCGGTGTCGATCGGCACCGCCATGTTCGCCGCCTGGGGGGTGGCGCGGCTGTTCAAGGTGCCGTTCACGATGCTGGCCCATCTGGGCGGGCAGGGCTTCCACACCTGGTTCGTCAACCGCATGGCGCGGGTGCGGGCGCGCTTCCTCGACCACCGGCTGTGGATGATGGGCGTGGGCCTGGGCGCCCTGCTGATGACCGGCTTCTCGCTGGTGGTGCTGCCGCAGCAGTTCTTCCCCAATGCCGACAGCGATTTCTCGCTGGTGCGCATCGAGATGGTGCCTGGCACCACCCTGGAGCAGACCGACGCGGTGGTGGATGCCGTGGCCGCGCGGTTGCAGCAGGAACAGGAAGTGGCGCTGGCGCTGGGCATTACCAACGAAGGTTCGGGCCTGGTCCGGCTGGTGCTGCGCCCCGATCGCGTGCGCAACAGCCTGGAATTCGAACGCCAGATGGCGCCCATCCTCCAGTCCTTCCCTGATGCGCGAGTGAACTTCCAGGGCCAGCAAGGGCCGGGCAGCAACACCGGCACCGGACGGGCGATCTCGGTCATGCTGGCTGGTTCCGATCCCGAAGCCCTGGACAGCGCCGCCGAGACGCTGACCGAGCAGATGCGCAACGTGCCGGGCGCGGTGGCCCCGCGCGTTGACGCCGACTTGCAGCGGCCCGAGCTGCTGATCCAGCCGCGCGAGGAACTGGCCGCCAGCCTGGGCATCACCACCAACGCGCTGAGCCAGGCGATCCGCATCGCCACCATGGGCGATATCGACCAGAACGCCGCCAAGTTCTCGCTGTCGGACCGGCAGGTGCCGATCCGCGTGCGTCTGGCCGAGGGTGAGCGGCGCGACCTCGCCACCATCCGCAACCTGCCCGTGCCTACCGCCAGCGGCGGTTCGGTGCCGCTCGAACGGGTGGCCGACATCAGCTTCGGCATGGGGCCGACCTCGATCCAGCGGTACGACCAGAACCGGCGCGTCTTCGTCAGCGCCGACGTGGGCGACGGTTTTGCCCGCGGTGACGTGATGGCGGCGATCAATCGCCTGCCGATCATGCAGAACCTGCCCACCGGCGTTTCCAATCCCCCGGTTGGCGAGGACGAGTTGCAGGAAGAGCTGAAAGGCAGCTTCGGCGGCGCCCTGCTGACCGGCGCGCTGCTGCTGTTCGCGGTGCTGGTGCTGCTCTATCGCCGCGTGGTTTCGCCGCTGGTCAACATGGGTTCGCTGTTCCTGGCGCCGTTGGGTGGACTGTTGCTGGTGATGGCGCTGGATCAGCCACTGTCGTTGCCGGTGTTCATCGGCATCCTGATGCTTTTCGGCATTGTCTCCAAGAACTCGATCCTGCTGATCGACTTCGCGATTGACGAAATGGACACGGGCAAGGCGAAGCGCGATGCCATCATCGAGGCCGGGCACAAGCGTGCGCAGCCGATCGTGATGACGACCGTTGCGATGACGGCGGGCATGATCCCCACGGCACTGTCGATCAGTGCCGACGGGGCATGGCGTGCACCGATGGGTTCAGTGGTGATCGGCGGGCTGATCTTGTCGACCCTGCTCACCTTGCTCATCGTGCCTGCCGGTTTCAGCCTCGTCGACGGGCTGGAGAAGCGGCTTGGGCCCTGGCTGCGGCGCGGCCTGCTGACCTACCAGCCGGGAGATGACGCACAGGATCGTCCGGAGCCGCAGCCTGCCGAGTAGGCGCAACCCCGTGACGCGGGGCAGCGCCGCCCTGCCGCCCGACCGTGCGCGCCGGATGCGGATCGCCGCCACGCTGCTGCTGGTGGCCATGGCGGGCCTGTTCCTGTTCGCGCACCACATGCTGGGCGTGCATCCCGCCTGGGGCTACGTCCACGCCTTTGCCGAAGCCGCCATGGTGGGCGGGCTGGCCGACTGGTTCGCGGTGACCGCGCTGTTTCGCCACCCGCTGGGCATTCCCATTCCGCACACCGCGATCATCCCGTCGAACAAGGATCGCATTGCCGACACCATGGCTGCCTTCCTGCGCTCGAACTTCCTCACGCCGGTGGTGGTAGCGCGGCGGATGCGCGAGATGAACGTGGCGCGCGCGGCGGGCGATTTCCTGGTCAAGGGCGGCGATACCACCGAAGGCCGCCTGCGCGCTGGCGCGGCGCAGCTGCTGGTCGACCTGCTCGAATCGCTCGATCCCGACCGGCTGGGAATGCAGGTGAAGGCGGGCCTGGCCCGGCAGGTGGAGAAGATCGACATTGCCCCCTTGCTCGGGCGGATGCTCGAAGCCGCGATTGCCGACAACCGCCACCAGCCGCTGATGGACGGCATGATCCGCTGGGCGGGCCTGGCGCTGGAAGACAACGAGGAAATGGTGCGCGACCTGGTGCAGCAGCGCGCCAATGCCGTGATCCGCTGGACTGGGCTTGACGGACGGCTGGCCAATTCGGTGCTCGACGGGCTCTACCGCCTGCTGGCCGAAGTGCTGGTGAACCCCGACCACCCCTTGCGCGGCAAGGTGCAGGAAGGGCTGGAGAAGCTGGCGCAGGACTTGCAGCACGATCCCGAAACCCGCGCGCGGGCGGAAAGGATCAAGACCGACCTGATGGCCAACCCGACGGTGGCGGTGTGGTGGATGGGGGTGTGGGAACGCCTGCGCCGCTCGCTGATCGAGGCGATCCGCAACCCCGATCGCAAGCTGGGCGGCGAACTGGGCAGCGGGCTGGCCGAACTGGGCGAGACGCTGCGCAGCGATCCCGCCTTGCAGATGCAGGTCAACCGCTTCGCCCGGCGCACGCTGGTGGGCGTGGTCAATCGCTATGGCGAACAGATCACCAGCCTCGTCTCGACCACGGTGAAGGGCTGGGATGCCAGCACCGTCACCGGCCGGATTGAACGCGCGGTGGGGCGCGACCTGCAATTCATCCGCGTCAACGGCACGCTGGTGGGCGGGCTGGTGGGCGTGCTGATCCACCTCGCGACGGAGCTGATGTGACAAACGAACCCCTGCTGGAAACCGAACGACTGGAGCTGTGGCTGCCGCAGGCGAGCGATCTCGATGGGCTGGTGGCGCTGCTGGACGACGAGAGCATGACCCGCTTCCTCGGGCCAGCGCGGGCCAGTCACGCCAGCCAGTTCGAGCGTCTCTGCCGCAACGCGGGAACCTGGGCGCTGCACGGCTACGGCACCTGCGCCCTGCGGCTGAAGGGCGGCGACGGGACCATCGTGGGCACCTGCGGCGTGTTCCACAGCTGGCGCGGCTTCGGCAACGGCATGGACGACGTACCTGAAGCGGGCTGGATCGTCGGCCATCGCCACTGGGGCAAGGGGATTGCGGGCGAAGCGATGACGGCCATGCTCGACTGGTTCGACCGAGAGCACGGACGCCAGCGGATCGCCTGCATGATCACCGAAGGCAATGTCGCCTCAGAGCGGTTGGCGGCGCGGCTGGGCTTCGTGGCCTACGATCGCCACCAGCCCGATGAGGGCGAGCCGCTCGTGCTGTACGAGCGGCCCTGATCTCCGTTACAGCTTCGCGGTCAGCTCCGGTACGGCATTGAAGAGGTCTGCGACCAGGCCGATGTCGGCGACCTGGAAGATGGGGGCGTCTTCGTCCTTGTTGATGGCGA
>JAGREI010000147.1 GCA_020446625.1 Erythrobacter sp. | reverse complement strand
AGGAACTGCGCAAGGAGCTGGTCCAGTGGGTCCGCAAGGAAATCGGCCCGATCGCCTCGCCGGACAAGATCCAGTGGGCGCCAGGCCTGCCCAAGACCCGCGCCGGCAAGATCATGCGCCGCATCCTGCGCAAGATCGCGGAGAACGACTACGGTTCGCTGGGCGATACCAGCACCCTGGCCGATCCCTCGCTGGTCGACCGGCTGATCGACGGACGGATGAACCGCTAAGCTGCTGTTTCCGCTCAAGGTGTGACAGGTGTTACACCGTCCAGGGCAAGAAAAGCACGGCCACCGCACGAAGCCCGATCCCGCCCCCCAACAGGGGCGGGCCAGGCGGGGAATGCACAAGGTCAAAGAACCGCGCGGCCATGGCCCTGGCCAGTGCCTGTAGGAAAGGCTGGACAGCGCGCGGCAAAGGCGGTTTCAGTCGCAACCGTGACGCTGCGCCAGATCCTGCCCGATACCGACCCGCTCGACGGCTGGAGCCTGCCCGGCTGGACCTATCGCAACCCCGAATTCCACGCGCTGGAACTGGACCGCGTGTTCCGCCCCAGCTGGCAGGTGGTCTGCCACGCCAGCGACATTCCCGAACCGGGTGACTGGCACACGCTGGAATACTGCGGCGAAAGCGTGGTGGTGGTGCGCGGCACCGATCACCAGCTGCGCGCCTTCACCAATGTCTGCCGCCACCGCGGATCGCGGCTGGTGGACGGCGCGAAAGGCTGTGCGAGGAAGCTCGTCTGCCCCTACCACGCCTGGACCTACGACCTCGACGGATCGCTGGCGGGTGTCCCCGACGCCGCCAGCTATCCCGCGCTAGACAAGTCCGCTCACGGCCTCGCGCCGGTGGAACTGGAACAGTGGCACGGCTTCCTGTTCGTGCGGCTGGAGGACGACGGCGGGCCATCGGTGGCGCAGATGATGGCGCCTTACGCGGCCATGGTGGCGCCCTACATGCTGGACGACCTCAAGGCGCTGGGCCGCGTCACCCTGCGCCCGCGCGGGGTGAACTGGAAGAACGTGGGCGACAACTATTCGGACGGGCTGCACATTCCCGTCGCTCACCCCGGCCTCACCCGGCTGTTCGGCAAGAGCTACGGCGTCGAGGCCACCAGCCATGTCGACCGGATGTGGGGCCACCTGGTGGATCGCGAAAGCAGCCAGTGGTCCGAACGCCTGTACCAGCGCCTGCTGCCAGAGGTGCCGCACCTGCCGCCCCCGGCACAGCGCGGCTGGCTCTATTTCAAGCTGTGGCCCAACGTGGCTTTCGACATCTACCCCGATCAGGTCGACTTCATGCAATGGCTGCCCACTGGCCCCGAGAGCTGCCTGATCCGCGAAATCAGCTATGCCCTGCCCGATGAGCGGAGGGAAATGCGCGCCGCGCGCTATCTCAACTGGCGGATCAACCGGCAGGTGAATGCCGAGGATACCGCGCTGATCGAACGGGTGCAGGCCGGGATGCAATCGCGCAGCTTCACGATGGGGCCACTGAGCGACAAGGAGGTCTGCCTGCGAAACTTCTGCCAGCGGATGCGCGCGATCATTCCCGAGGCACGGCTGGAGCACGCCCCACCAGCGGGATGGAGCAACCAGTCCCCCTCCCGCTTGCGGGAGGGGTTAGGGGTGGGCCTGTCGGCTCACCCTGCCACCATGACATCCCCTCCCCCAGCCCCTCCCGCAAGCGGGAGGGGAGGATGACATACGATGCGGTCATCATCGGCGCGGGCCACAACGGCTTGGTCTGCGCCTTCTACCTCGCCCGCGCGGGACTGAAAGTGCGCGTGGTGGAACGGCGCGACGTGGTGGGCGGTGCGGCTGTCACCGAGGAATTCCACCCCGGCTTCCGCAATTCGGTGGCCAGCTACACCGTCAGCCTGCTGCAACCCAGGGTTATCGCGGACATGCGGCTGGCCGATCACGGATACCGCGTGATCGAACGCCCCATTTCCAACTTCCTGCCGCAAGCTGACGGGGGATACCTCAAGCTGGGCGGCGGGCTGGAACGGACCCAGGCCGAATTCCGCCGCTTCTCTGCCGCCGATGCCGCCATGCTGCCCGCCTATTACGACGCGCTGGAACAGGTGGCGCAGGTGCTGCGCGACCTGGCGCTGAAGTGTCCGCCCAACATGGGCGACGGGCTGCGCACCCTGCTGGCGGGCGCGGCGCAAGGCTGGGGGCTGTCGCGCCTCAGCCTCGAAGCCAAGCGCAACGTGCTCGACCTGTTCACCAAGTCGGCCAGCAGCTTCCTGGGCCAGTGGTTCGAAAGCGAGCCGGTGAAGGCCGCCTTCGGCTTCGATGCGGTGGTGGGCAACTATGCTTCGCCCGATACGCCGGGCAGCGCCTATGTGCTGTTGCACCACGTCTTTGGCGAAGTGAACGGCAAGAAGGGTGCCTGGGGCCACTGTGTCGGCGGCATGGGCACGATCACGCAGATCATGGCGCGGGTGTGCCGCGATATGGGGGTGGAGATCAGCCTCGAAAGCCCGGTCGACCAGGTGCTGGTGGACGGGGGCAAGGTGGCGGGCGTGCGGCTGGTGAGCGGCGAGGAGATCGCCGCCACGCGGGTGATCGCCAATGTCGGGCCGAAACTGCTCTATGGCCGGATGCTGGCGGAAGAACACCAGCCCGAAGACTTCCGCCGTGCCATGCGCGGGTTCAAGGCGGGCGGCGGCACCTTCCGCATGAACGTGGCGCTCAGCGAGCTGCCGCGCTTCACCGCGCTGCCCGAACCTGGCGAACACCACCAGAGCGGGATCATCATCGCGCCCACGCTGGATTACATGGATCGCGCCTTCCTCGATGCCAAGGCGCACGGCTGGTCGAAGGCGCCGATCGTGGAGATGCTGATCCCCTCGACGGTGGACGACAGCCTGGCTCCGCCCGGCCAGCACGTCGCCAGCCTGTTCTGCCAGCAGTTCGCGCCGGAATTGCCCGACGGTCGCAGCTGGGATGACGAGGAAAGCGCGGCAGCCGATACGATCATCGCCACGGTGGAAGCCCATGCCCCCGGATTCCGCGCGTCGATCCTGGGGCGGCAGGTACTCAGTCCCAAGGGGCTGTTCGACAAGTTCGGCCTGGTGGGCGGCGATATCTTCCACGGCCACATGAGCCTCGACCAGCTGTGGTCAGCGCGGCCCGTGCTGGGCCACGGCGCCTATCGCGGGCCGGTGCAGGGGCTCTACATGTGCGGTGCGGGCACCCATCCTGGCGGCGGCGTAACCGGCGCGCCGGGACACAACTGCGCGCACGAAGTGCTGGCCGACGGCGGCAATTTCCGCCGCTTCCGGGCCTGACCTACGACTGGCGCACCTGGCTGATGAAATCGCCCGCCATGGTGCTGAGGTGGGTGGCCTGCGATTCCAGCTCGGTGGCGCTCGACAGCACCTGGCTGGCCACGTTGCCGGTGGAGCGCGATGCCGCGCGCACCTGCGCGATGTTGCTGGTGACTTCCTCTGCCCCGCGCGCGGCGAGGTCGATCGAGCGGGCCAGGTCCTGCCCGGCCTTGCTCTGCTGATCCACCGCTGCCGCGATAGAGATCGCGGTCGATTCGAGCTGCTTGATCTGCTGCCCGATGTCCTTCAGCGCGCCCACGCTGGCGCCGGTGGTTTCCTGCATGGCGCGGATCTGCGCGGCCACCTGTTCGGTCGCCTTGCCGGTCTGCGTGGCCAGTTCCTTCACCTCGGATGCGACCACGGCAAAGCCGCGCCCCGCCTCGCCCCCGCGTGCCGCCTCGATCGAGGCGTTCAATGCGAGCAGGTTGGTGCGCTGGGCAATGTGCGAGATCAGTTCGACCACCTTGCCGATTTCGGCCGCGCTGTCGGTCAGCGCGGAAATGGTCTTGTCGGCATCCAGCGCCGCGCCGTTGGCCTTGCGCGCCAGTTCGGCGCTGGTCGATGCCTGGCGGCTGATTTCACCGATCGACAGCGCGAATTCCTCGCTGGCGGCGGCGGCGGCGGTAACGCCGGCGGTCGCTTCCACCAGCGCCTCGCTGGCGCGTTCGGACTGGTTGGAGGACTGATCGGCATTGGCCGCCATGGCGGTGGCGGTGGCCTGCAATTCGCTGGCCGCTGCCGCCACGCTGGTGACGATTTCGCCCACCGAACGATCGAACTTGTCGGCAATGCCGCCGATCACGCGCTGCTGTTCGTCGCGTTGCGCTTCACGCTCGGCCACGTTGTGCTCGCGTTCGGCCAGCTCGGCCTCGCTGCGCGCCCGTTCGGCGGCCTGGAAGCGCCGCAGTTGCAGCGAATTGCGCCGCAGCAGCTCGATCGAACGCGCCATGGCGCCGAATTCGTCGGCCCGATCGGTGGCCGGCACCTCGACATCGAGATTGCCGTCCGCGATTTCCTGGGTGACGCGGGTGAGCCGGGTCAGGGTGGCGGAAATGTCGGACGTGAGGCGGTAGAAGCCGCCCACCCCGGTCACGACCGCCAGGCTGAACAGCACCATGGCCCACCACTTGGCCGAATCCAGCAGCTCGTCCAGCCGCACCTGCAATTCGGGCGAGACTTCCGCGATGCTCGTCTGGATCGACACCAGGCCGCGCCAGGCGAGGAACCCGAACAGCACCGCCACCACCAGCTGCGCGGCATAGATCAGCGCGAACTTCTTCGGCACGCTGGCATTGGCCACCCAGTTCCGGCCCAGTACCGGTTGCGGCATGGGTCCGAAGTCGTCGCTGGCCGAAAATTCGGCGGTGAAGTCCGTATGCGCGTTCATGCTACCTGCTTTCCATCGGTGTCCGCGACTTCCTGCGGGACGGTTGCATCGGGGTTGGTGAGGATCCGGGTGATCTCTTCGGGCGGCAGCGCCTTGTAGTAGAGCCAGCCCTGCATCTGGTCGCAGCCGGCCAGCCGGGCGATGGTGGCCTGGGCATCGGTCTCGATCCCCTCGGCGGTGACGTCCATGTGCATGGCGCGCGCCACGGCGATGGAGGAAACCATCATGGCCTTGCTCGAATCGTCGTCGGCCGCTTCCACGATCAGCGAGCGGTTGAGCTTCAGCTTCTCGAAGCGGAACTTGCGCAGGAAGCCGATCGAGGCATAGCCGGTGCCGAAATCGTCGAGCGCCACGCCCACGCCGAAACCGCGGATCATCTCCATCGCGCGGCCCGCCACCTGCGGATCGCCCACCAGGTATGTCTCGGTGATCTCCAGCTCCAGCCGCTCGGGCGGAAAGCCGGTCTTTTCGAGGATGTGACCCAGCTGGATCGGGAATTCGGGATTGCGCAGCTGGGCGGCGGACACGTTCACCGACAGCTTGATGCCGTGCCAGTCCTGCGCGTCGATGCAGGCCTGCTCCAGCGCCCAGCGGCCGATGGGGTTGATCAGCCCGGTCTCCTCGGCAATCGGAATGAACACGTTGGGGCCAATCGGTTCGCGGGTCCCGCGGTTCCAGCGCAGCAGCGCCTCTACCGCCACGATCGAATTCGAACCCAAATCGACCAGCGGCTGGTAATGCATGTAGAATTCGTCGCGCTCGATCGCCTGGCGCAGTTCCTTCTCGACGAGGCGGGCATGTTCGCGGTTGCGGTCGAACTCGTCGCTGAACCAGGTGCAGCGCATCTTGCCGCCCGCCTTCGATGCATACATGGCCACGTCGGCGCGGCGCAGCAGTTCGGACGAGCTGGCGCGCGCATGGCGGGTGCTGCGCGACATGCCGATGCTGGCGCCGATCAGGATCTGGCGGTCCTCGATCGCCACCGGCTGGGTCAGCCGCTGCAACAGCCGGCGGCAGGTGCTTTCGAGGATGTGGCTGGCAATGGGGCCGATGGCGACCACGGCGAATTCGTCGCCGCCCAGGCGATAAAAGGTGGCCTCGTCGGCACAGTATTCGCGCAGGATTTCGGCCACCTGCTTGATCAGCCGGTCGCCCACGGCATGGCCATAGTGATCGTTGACCACCTTGAACCCGTCGAGGTCGAGCATGGCCACGGCCACTTCGTCGTCGTCGCTGGTCTTGCGCGCGATATCGAGGTGCAGCGCGCGGCGGTTGGGCACCCCGGCAAGGCTGTCGGTCAGGCTGAGGCGTTCAAGGCTGTCGACCCCGGCATTGGCCAGTTTCACCAGCAGGTACACGCCCAGGGTATAGGCCACCGTGGCCAGTACCAGCGCGCGCAGCGAGCCGTGCGAGGTGAAGGCCCCGTTCAGTCCCAGAAACACCAGCAGGGCAACGACGATCATGCTCAGCGCGGCGGCCGAGGTGATGATCACCCTGCGAGGTGCAAGATTGAAGCTGGAACCGAGCAAGTGCGCTTATCCCCCAAGTTCAAGGCAAGGCTTACGCGGGAGAGGTTACGGAATGCTAAACCCGAAATTTACCATCACGCCGCTGCTGTAGTGCGCGATGGCCCCCCGGCGCCGTTGCGGAACACGCCGTGCATCTGCGCATCGGCGGTGAAGGTTCCCGCCCGGCCCAGCACCAGTTCGCCCCCGCCCAGCACCAGTTCCCCGTCCGGACGCGACGCCTCGGACAGCCGCGCAAAGGCGCGCGCGCGGGTATCGGCATCGAAGTAGAGCAGCACGTTGCGGCACAGCACCAGGTCGAAGGCTTCGCCCGCTGGTGGCGGTGCCAGCAGGTTGTGGACATCGAAGCGCACCATGTCGGTCAGCTGGCGATTGGCTTGCCAGCCACCAGGCGTCTCGCGGAAGAAGCCGAGCATCTCGCTCACCCCCAGCCCGCGCTGGATCTGGAAACTGGAATAGGTCGCGCGCCGGGCGAAATCGATCACCGCGTGCGAAACGTCGGTGGCGTGGATTTCCACCTGCCAGCCGTGCCAGCGCGACGGCTGGCTGGCGAACAGCATGGCCAGCGACAGGGCTTCCTGCCCCGTCGAACAGCCTGCCGACCACACCCGCATCCGCCGCCGACTGGCGTTTTCGGCGGCCAGGCGCGGCAGGATCACCTTGTCGACATGGTCGAACACCTGCCGGTCGCGGAAGAAGTAGGTCTCGTTGTTCAGCAGCGCTTCCACCACCTTGCGCGGCAGGCGCTCGTCATCGGACCGCGTCAGTTCCACGATCAGGTCGGACAGCGATTCCAAGCCCGTCTCGCGCAGCAGGCCAGCCAGCGATGGGGTGATGCGCCAGCGGCGATCGGCGGAAATGCGTTGGCCAGTCTGGGTTTCGAACAGGTCGACGATAATGTCGATGGCCAGGTCGTCAGGCTGCATCAACCGCCCCCGTGAGCGACCAGCCGCGCCACCTTGGTGGCGAGGTCGAACGGGTGCAGCACCGCCGATGCCAGCCCTGCGCGGGCGACCGATCCGGGCATTCCCCAGACCGCCGAACTGGCTTCGTTCTGGGCCAGGATCGTGCCGCCTGCCTGGCACAGCTCGATCGCGCCTTCGGTGCCGTCGCGACCCATGCCGGTCAGCACCACGCCCAGCGCGGCGGGGCCGTGCGTCATGGCGATGGATGCGAACATGGGATCGACCGAGGGCTTGCAGCCGCTGGGTGCGGGGCGCTTGTCTAGCCGGATCACGTGTCCGCCGCTGCCCTTCACCACCACCAGGTGCGCCTTGCCCGGCGCGACGTAGACGTGATCGGGTTGCAGCAGCATCCCATCCTGGGCCGCCTGGGTGGGCAGGCCGGAAACCTCGCCCAGCTGGCGGCAGAAGGCATCGTTGAACGATGGCAGCAGGTGCTGGGTCACCAGGATCGGCACGCCCAGCCCGCGCGGCAGCGGATTGAACAGCTGGCCGATGGCGTGGATGCCGCCGGTCGAGGCACCGATGGCGACGATTTCCGCGCGGCGACGCGATGCCGGGCGCAGCACGGGCGCGGCCGGAGCCTGCACCTCGCGCCGCAGCGAACGGCGCCCCAGCGCGCGGATCTTGGCCACCAGCTTTTCGCGGTAATCGCGGTCGAACCCGCCCGAAGTGGGCTTTTGCAAGGTATCCGCCGCGCCTTGCGCCAGCGCCTGCACCGTGGCTTCGGCACCGTCGGCGGTGGTGCTGGAAACCACCAGCACCTTGGCATTGGGGGCCTTGGCCAGCACCTGCGGCAGCGCCGCCATGCCGCCCATGCCAGGCATTTCCAGGTCGAGCAGCACCACGTCCACGCGTTCGCTGGCCAGCAGTTGCAGCGCGCCTTCGGCGTTGGACAAGGCACCGGCCAGCACCAGCCCGTCCTCTTCCTCCACCAGCCGCGAGAAGACCGAGCGGACGATCAGCGAATCGTCCACCACCAGCACGCGAATGCCGAAACCGCGATCGTCGCGACCCGCGCCCGAGCTGGTGTCGATGGTGGTGATGGAATTCATCGCCCCGGACCTCAGGCGCAGCCGACCAGCTGCATCTTGATTTGCAGCGTATCGAAGTCGAACGGCTTCATCACGTATTCGTCCGCGCCGGCGTCGATCGCTTCGCGGATATGCGCCACGTCGTTCTCGGTGGTGCAGAAGATCACCTTGGGCGTGTCGCCGCCGGGCTGCGAGCGCAGCAGGTGGAGGAACTCGATCCCGCTCATCACCGGCATGTTCCAGTCCAGCAGGATCACGTCGGGCATGTTGTCGTTGCAGGCCGCCAGCGCTTCTGCACCATCGGCGCACTCGTCGACCGCCAGGCCGAGCGTCTCGACGATATGGCGCGACACCTTCCGGATCACGCGCGAGTCATCAACAATCAGGCATTGCTTCATTGCCCGCGGTTCCCAGTTATTGCTTCCCGTTCGCAGATGTTACGCATGGGTTCGTAAGATTTGGTTTACGCTGCTGCCGCGGCGGGCATTCCCGCCACCAGCGCCACCGGATCCACCAGCAGGGCATGGCCCTGGCCGGTATCCACCAGCCCGCGCTGGACGCGCGCCCAGCCGCGCTGCAATTCCATCCGCGCGGCCACCGGCTTGGCGTCGAGTGCGAGCACGTCGACAACCTCGTCCACCTGCAAGGCGTATAGGTGATGGTCCAGCTCGACCACCACGGCCAGCCTGACGCTGCCCTTCACCGCCTCGGGCTGCGCCAGGTCGAGCGCGCGATAGCAGTCGATCACGGTGATCGGGCGGCTGCGCATGGCGGACAGGCCCACCACGTGATGCGGCGCGCAGGGGACCGGGCTGACCATGTCCAGCTCGATCACCGAACAGACCACCCCGGCATCGAACAGCGCGGTTTCGCGTCCCAGGCGCACCAGCAGGTAATTGCTTTCCATGCGATCAGACCCCCTCGGCGGCGCTGGCGGCGTGGGCTGCCAGCACGGCCTGCTTGTCGAGCAGTTCCACCGGGCGACCGTCGACCAGCGCCAGCCGCTTACGCTGCCCTGCCCGGCCCTGTTGCTTGACCTTGGCCGGATCGAATTCGATCAGGTCGACCATGCGGGCGATGGCAAAGGCGATCTCGGTCAGCCCGTCCTCGATCCGCAGCAGCCGCAGCTGGCCGGTGGGCAGGTCGCCGTCGATGCCCAGCAGGGGGACGATGCGGTCGTCCAGCACCACCTGCGTGGACCCGTCGCGCCCGCGCCGGGCGGCAGCGGCGTCGATCTTCTCCAGCCGCGCCACGGCGGACATCTCGATGGCCCGTTCGTGGCCGTCGAAGCCGACGAACATCAGCGCCGGCACCAGCGGCTTTTCCTCCACCGGCTTGGCCATGGCAGGCTCGCTCACCTTGATGTGGCGCACTTCACCGATCATCCCGGCGCCGCGCGCGATCCCGGCCACGTCGAGCATGGGCACCGGTCGCCCGTCGTCCAGCTGCGTGGCGCCGACGTAGAACCCGCAGCCCATGATCACCGGCGAGATCGGCTTGATGACCAGGTCCTGGTGATCGTGGATGGCGTCCACCGCCAGCCCGAACACGTCGCCGCCCACCAGCTTGATCAGCAGGTAGAGCCGGTCCCTGGCCTGCTTCGCGGACGTCACGTGCAGCAGGTCTTCCAGCCCCGCGCAGGGGACCTGTTCGCCGCGCAGTTCGATGAACGAGCGGCCACCCATGGCAAAGGTCCGCACACCCTCGCCCGAGGCATGGACGATTTCGTCGACATAGGATCGCGGCAGGGCAAACAGGTGTTCGCCCACGCCCACCGTCAGCGACGGGATGATCGACAACGACAGCGGCACGTTGAGCATCATCCGCGTGCCCGATCCGGGGGTGCTGTCGATCACCAGCGAACCGCCCAGCCGTTCGATATTAGCGCGCACCAGGTCCATGCCAACGCCGCGCCCGGAGATGGAGGTCACCTCGCCCTTGGTGCTGAGGCCGGGGGTGCAGACCAGCATGTTGCGTTCGCGCGGCGTCATCGCGGCGGCGGCTTCGGCAGTGGTCACGCCTGCGGCAATCGCGCGTTCGACCAGTGCCTGCGGATCGATCCCGCGCCCGTCGTCGACCACGCCGATGCGGATTTCGCTGCCGGTCTGGCGCGCGGTGATGGACAGCTTGCCCGCTTCGGGCTTGCCCGCCGCCAGCCGCTGCTCAGGGGTTTCCAGGCCATGGTCGAGCGCGTTGCGGATGATGTGCAGCAGCGGATCGCGCACCACTTCCACCAGTTCGCGGTCGATCTCCACGTCGCCATCGTCGACGGTCAGCACGGCCTGCTTGCCCAAGTCGCGCGACAGGTCGCGTACCAGCCTGGGCAGCCCGGCAAACAGCGTCTCGATCGGCTGCATCCGGATGCGCGCGATGGCCGCACCCAGGTCGTCGAGCACCACCGACAGGCGGTTGAACGGGGTGACAAGGTCGGTATCGCCCGAGGCATCGTGCAGCTTGCGCGCCAGTTCGTTGCGCGCCACGGCCATTTCGGACACGCCGCTCATCACCCGGTCGAGCAGGTCGATCGGCAGGCGGATGGTGCGCTGGGCAATGGCGCGATTGCCCGCACCCGGCGCGGCCTGCACATCGGCGTCGACTGCCGCCGCATCGTCTTCGTCGCCGTCGCCTGCAACCACATCCTCGCTCACCGGCAGCACGGTATCGCTGGCATCGCCCAGCGCCTCGATCAGGCGGGCATCGTCGGTGGCGGGGCATTCCACACCCGTGGCGATCCCGTCGACGATCAGCGCGATGCGGTCGAGCACTTCCAGCACGGCGGACACCAGCGCCTGGTCGGGCCGGCGGCGCCCGGCGCGGCAATCGCCCAGCAGGTCCTCGGCGGCATGGCTCAGCCGTTCCAGCCGCGGCAGGTCGAAGAAGCCGCAATTGCCCTTGATGGTGTGGACGAAACGGAAGATCGCCCCCAGCCGGTCGGCATCGGCGGGGTCGGCCTCCCAGGCCACCACTTCGCTCGACAATGCTTCGAGCATGTCGCGCGCTTCGGCTACAAATTCGTCGAGCAGATCGTCCATGGGCCCCATCCGGTTTGCCCCGGTATGGCCGATCATGGTTAAACGCAGGTTAGCAGGCGGGATATTCGGGAATGCCGCAGGTGAAGGACAGCCGCAGGCCCCGGTAACGCTGGCGCTGCGCGGCGCGGATCCAGGCACCGTAATAGCCGACGTCGGTGAAGATCTTGGCGGTATTGGCCAGCCCGCACCCCGCGCCGTAGGATACGATCCCGACCAGGTCCCCGCCGCTGCCGCTGGTCCGCACCAGCGGCCCGCCGCTGTCGCCGCGACAGGCATCGACCCCGGTGTCCGACCCCGCGCACAGCTGCCCCTGGGCGATGGTGACGCCGCGCAGTTCGCCGGTATTGCCGCAGCTGGACGGGTTGCGCAGGTACAGATCGCCCTCCTGCAAGATCTGCGAATAGCGTTGCAGGCGGCCATAGCGATCGACCTGCGCGGTGGCGTTATAGGTCGATCCGGTAATGCCCCAGCCGGTCAGCAGCATCGGCCTGCGGTCACGCGAACTTCGGCTTGGCCCGCGCGGAACCGACGCGGTGCGCACATTGGCGGGAACGGTTCCGGCAAGATGCAGCAAGGCGATATCGTGCTGCCAGTTGGTGTCGCGCCCGCGATAGCCGCCGTGCACCACCACGCCGTCGATCTGGAACTCGTTGCCGCCGATCTCGGCATCGGTCGCCCCCAGCCGCACGCGGAAATAGAGCCTGAGATCGGAATAGCCCCAGCCCTCGATACAATGCGCGGCGGTAAGCACCCAGTTGTTGCCGATGTAGGTGCCGCCGCACAGGTGGCGGTCCTCCCACAGCGGCAGGTGTTCGCGGTAGGTATCCATCTCTGCCCGCAACATGCGCGGGGTCCGCCAGATCGCCAGCCCCGCCTCCGAACGGACCAGCTGCGCCTGGTAGCGGGCATGGCCCGGCCGCACGTCGCGGCTTGCGGTCATGCGCACCCTGTTGGCGTTCCATTCGTCCATGAATTCCAGCGTCGCGGCGCTGCAATTGTTGCCGATGACCGGCCCTTCGCCGTCCGCCGACGCCGCTGTGGCGCCGCGCGCCACCAGCACGGGGGTGAACGGCCAGGCCGGAACGGGGCAACCGCGACTGCGCCCGGCGACGAACAGCGACCAGGCCACTTCCTCGGGCGCGGCGTGGAGTGCATATTCGGCCAGCACATCCCACTGGCGCGGGGTGCGATAGACCACCTCGCCAGCCAGCCGCTCACGCGCCCGCGGGCCGAGGAAATCGAACAGGTCGAGCAAGGCGTAGACGCGCTGTTCGCCCATCCGCATCAGCGCCGCGCCCATGATGCCGCGATCGCCGGCGGGCAAGACCTCGGACATGCCCAGCAGTGCTTCGCGCTGGCGCTCGTCGAGCGTGGCGAACATGGCGACAAACTCGTCCTGCTCGCCGGGATCGAGTTCCTGCATCAGCCAGTACCACGAGGCATCTGCGTGCCACCGGTCGGCCGGCAGCGGCTCGGGCAAGGTAATGTCTTCGTAAGGCAGCGGGTCAGGCAATGGATCGGGCAGCGGATCGGGCAGCGGATCGGGCAGGGGGCCGCCATTGCCCTGCCCGGCAGCTGGCGCCGTGCCGGACAGCAGCAGCGTGGCGATCAGTAGGCCGACAAGGTTACGCGGGTGCATCCGGCATCAACCGGAAGTGTCCCGCCGGGTGGCAGGCCGCAAGCTGGACAGTCCGCCACCCGGTGGCGGGACACCTTATTCCGGACGCGGCCCGTTGCCGGCGGAATTGGGATCGGTTTCGGCGGTCGGCGCGGTGCCGTCGTCGGTTCCTTCCTCCATGGCTGCCGCATCGGCGGGCGCGGCTTCATCGGCCATGGGCGCATCGGCGGCAGGTGCTTCCGCAGTCGCATCGGTATCGGCGGCGGCATCGTCCGCGGCTTCTTCCCCACAGGCAGCCAGGGCAAGCGTCAAGGCCCCGGCCAGGCTGGCAGCAACGATCTTCCTCATATGCAAATCCCCCCAAAGGATCATCCGGTGGCTCCGCCTTCATCGAGGCCGAGCCGGGCAAGGATTGCCGCAAATCGCGGCTCTTGTCGAATCGGATCGAGCAAGGGGTCCACCCCGGCAAAGGCCAGCCCCGCGTCGCGCAGCGCCAGGCCCTGCTCCAGCGCGGCCAGCGCGCGGTCGGTTTCGCCCCATTGTGCCAGCACCTGCCCCTGCTGGTAATGGGTGCTGTCGCCGTAACCTGCCAGCAATTCGTCGAACCGCGCCTGCCCGGCTTCGGCCTGGCCCAGCGCGTGTTCCGCGATGGCTAGGCCGCGCAGGTGTTCGATGGGGCTTGGCTCTGCCTCGTAGAATGCGCGGGCGGCAGCAAGGTCGCCTTCCACCAGCGCCATATCCCCCAGCACCGAATGCACGGTGATGACCTGCGGCGACAGGGCCAGCGCCTGCTCTGCCGCTGCGCGCGCGGCGGCAAAGTCGCGGGCGAAGAACTGCACCACGCTGGCGGTGCGGAACACCTGCGGGTTCAGCGGATCGAGCCGCTGGGCGCGGGCCACGGCTTGCTGCGCGGCGGCAAAGTCGCTGACATAGACGGAAAACTGCGCATAGGCGGCAAGGATCTGGGCATTGCCGAAGCCCAGATCGAAACTGGTGCGATAGGGTTCGGCGGCGCCCCGCAGGTCCAGCGAATTGAGCAGCAGCAGGCCCAGCGCGGCGTGGCCTTCGGGGGCATCGGGCGCAAGCGCGATGGCGCGGCGCGCCTCTTCCTGCGCGCGGCGCTGGTAGTCCGCCAGTTCGGCCCCGCTGCTGTAACTGGCGCCGACGATCGACAGCGCCCAGCCATAGGTGGCGTGGCCCAGGGCATAGTCCGGGTCTGCCGCGATCGCCGCTTCGAACTGGGTCAGCGCCTCGCGGTCGGTCGCCTCGCTGGTCGACTGGCGGAACATCGCCAGGCCGTGCAGGTAATGGTCGAGCGCCGTACTCGACGAAGTGCCGCCGGGGCGGCGGGTGATGGCCACCCCCTCGCGGTTGGCGGCGAACAGTTCGTCCACCACGCTGGTGGCCAGTTCGCCTTGCAGTTCCAGCGTCTCGTCGGGATCGCGTTCGAACACCTGCGACCAGGCTTCGAACCCGGTGGCGACATCCACCAGCCGCGCGGTGATGCGCAGCAGCTCGGCCGAACGGCGCACCGTGCCTTCCAGCACCCAGGCCACGCCCAGCCGGTCAGCCACGGCGTCGAGCCCTTCGGCGCTTTCCTCGAACAGTCGCGAGCTTGCTTCGCCCGCCACCTGCAACTGCGGGTTGAGGCTGAGCGTGACGCGCAGTTCCTCGGCCAGCCCGGCGGAGAAATAGTCTTCCTCGGCATTGCCCGAAAGGTTGCGGAAGGGCAGCACGGCGATGCTGTTGGTCGCCGTTTCGGGCGCGAACGGACCCCAGCGCCAGGCCGCCCAGCCGCCCAGCGCCAGGGCCGCGGCAACCCCGCCCCCGCCCAGCATCAGCGCGCGCCGCGACAGGCCGCGCTGCTGGCGCACGATCAGCGGCGGCGGCGGCTTGCCTTCGCGCCCGTGCAGTTCGCTCACCGCCGCCAGCAGGTGCTGCGCCACCGGATCGGCGGAATCGCCCTTCCAGCGCGAGAAGTCGATCGCCTGGAACTGGCGGAAGCCCAGCGGCGCCATGCTGCCATCGAGCGAGACCGGCACCAGCAGGTGGCGATCGCGCGCGCTCTGCGCCTCGTCGCGCACCCAGTTCGATGCGATCGAGGTCTGCGTCCACAGCACCACCACTGCCCGCGCGCTTTCCAGTGCCGCCTCGGTCTTCTCGACATAGCGGGTGCCGGGGGTGAGCGTGGCATCCCACCACACCGCGAAACCCGCCGCTTCCAGCAGTTCGATCACCTTGGCCGCCTGCGGCTGGTCGGCGCGCGAATAGCTGACGAAGACTGTGGTTTCGCCTTGGCCGCCCGCCGTGGTGCCGTCAGCCTCGCTCATGCCGGCAACGCGATGTGCTTGCCGCTGAAGATCGCCTGCCAGTTCTCCAGTTCCTCCATCACGATCTCGTCGACCGCGTGCGCAAGGTCGCTCACCGGACCGAAGGTGATCGCGGCGTCCGGCCCCGCAAGCAGCAGTTCGATGCGTTCGCCCACGGCGGCGAATTTCTCCGCGCTGACCTGCGAGATGGCGGAAAAGCGGTCGAAATCGGCAAAGAAACGCACGCCCGCGATGCTGGCGCCCAGCGTGGGGAAGGCGATGCCGAAGAAGGTCAGCCACATCGACGCCCCGGCAGGCCAGGCATAGGGTAGCAGCCCCAGCACCGCCCCCAGCTTCAGCAGCAGGTAAAGCGAGACCGACAGGATCGCCATGCTGAACAGCCGTTCGGCCAGGTGATCCAGCCGGTGATCCACCCGCTGCAAGCGCGCCGCCTTGGCGCGGTGATAGTCGCGCTGCCCCTCCACATGCGGCAGCAGTACCTGGCGCAGCACCGTGCGCAGGTAGTCGTGGCTCAGCGCCAGCTGCGGCAGGCCGACCGCGCGCAGGCAATGGCGGGCGTGAACCTCGGGCCATTCGTTGCCTTCGATGCGCGGCCACTTGCCCGCCGGGCGGAAGCTGCCAAGCAGCAGCATGATCGGCGCGTGGCGCAGGTATTCGGCCACGCGCCGGGTGGCGAACCAGCGCGCGTGCCAGTCCTGCCGCTTGCCCAGCATGGTGACGCCCACGATCAGCAGCAGCAGCAGCAGCTCGGCCCCGGCGAACAGCCACTTGGCCTCGGCCAGCCCCAGCGGCAGGTAAGCCGCCCCGATCACCACCGCCAGCGCGGCGAGCACGAAGTTGAGGCACATGCCGCTGCGATAGGCATCGGACAGCCAGCTGGAAACGCCATCGGCCCAGGCGAACTGCGGCAGGATGGACGTAGCGATGCCGTCCACCTGCCGCTGGTCCGCCCCGGCCAGCGCGCGCACGGCCGCCAGCGGATCGTGCGCTGCGGCGGACCCGCTCGCCAGCTTGCCCCCCAGCCCGTTTTCAATTGCTCGGTAGAGGCTCCAGACCCGGCTCTTGCCGCTTGGCTGATCGGCGGACAGCGCCGCCTGCCCTTCCCCCGCCCCGGCCAGGGCAGGCGCCACCAGCGCCGCCAGCCGCGCCGGATCGTGCGCCGGACGGGTGGCGACTTCCTCGGGCCGGGTCAGCACGGTCCACTCGTCAGGCGCGCCGGGGTCGACCAGCAGCACCGGCGTGCCGATATCGAGCGCGCCCACGATCGTGTGGCCGGTGCCGCCCGGCAGGTTCGACACCTGCCCGTCCCACACCGCCACCAGCAGGTCTGCCCGCTCGATCATGATCCGCCCGGCCAGCGTCACCCGGTCGTTGGCCTGCATCTCGAAAGCCCGGCGACGCTCAAAATCGGCAGGCTGCGCCAGCGACGCGAGATAGAGCGCGGCGATTTCGGCATCGCGTTCGGCCAGTTCGAACACCTGCGCGCGGGCCAGCAGGTCGTCGATCGCCTGCACCCGCGCAGCCTCGGCCGGATCGCCCGGCAGCGCGCCCGCGATCAGCCCGCGCGCCGCCGCCTCGCTGGCCGGGTGCAGGTTGATCGCCACGTTGAGCGCACGCCCGAACGGCAGCACGGCATCCAGCTGCCAGCCGCGCGCCAGCGCCAGCCGCGCGGTGGTCTGGTCGATCCCTTCTGCCAGGAGGTTGCACAGCCGCACCGGCACGGGCTGCCCCCCGGCTGCGGCCAACTGGCGGTCGATGGCATCGAACAACCCCGCCAGCGTGGCTTCCACGGCGGCCAGATTGGCTTGCAGGCGTTCGTTGGTATGCCGGTGCCCGGTGACCGCCACAAAGAAATGCGCCGAGGTCTGGAGCGGGTGATCCGATGTCTTGCCCCCGACCTGTTCCAACGCCTGCCCCCTGCCTGCCATTGCGCCGCGCACCCGCGAGCTGAGGGCGTGACCACCCCGGACTAGCCGCTCGTGCAGGCGAGGTCCATATCGCGCTCTGCCGCCCGTGGCGGTGCGCACCCGCGCGCCATTCCACCGCGCCGATAGCCGCCCATCCAATCTTTCGGATTGCGCAACTGCCGTGCGATCCTGCTTAGGGTATGCAAGCGAAATTGCGCGGGCGCCTGAAAGGCAGGCAAACAACACGCGCAGCAGCCGCGAACGGGAAGGGATACGATGACCACCACACGCCAGCCCACCTTCATGACCGGCGTATCGCTGCTGCTGCCGATCACGCTGACGACCATGGCAATCGTGCTGCTGGCGCCGGTGATGCCGCACCTGATGGAAGAGTTCGCAGCGGTGCCCAACCACGAATACTGGGTGCCGATGGTGCTGACCTTCCCGGCGCTGTGCGTGGCGATCCTGTGCCCCTTTGCCGGGATGCTGGGCGACTACTTCGGCAAGCGCAAGCTGCTGCTGGCCAGCTTCCTGGTCTATGCCGCGGTGGGCGTGGCGCCGGTGTTCCTGACCGATCTCACCCATATCCTGATCAGCCGCGTGGGCGTGGGCATGGCCGAGGCGCTGATCTACGTGCTTTCCACCACGATGATCGCGGATTTCTACCATGGCGAGGCGCGCAACAAGTGGCTCGCCGCGCAACCCGCCTTCGCCTCGATGTCGGCGCTGTTGTTCTTCAACCTGGGCGGCATCCTGGGCGAAGTCAGCTGGCGCACGCCGTTCTGGGTCTATGGTTCGGCGCTGGTGATGTTCGCGCTGGTCTGGCGCTTCACCTGGGAGCCGGAGAAGACCGCCGATGACCATGCCGAGGGCGAAAGCAAGGCGCTGGCCGAAGCGCATGTGGGCGAGACTGCCCATTCGCTCAGTTGGGAGGGTTTCCCATGGGGCAGGATGGCGCTGATCGTGCTGATCACCATCTACGGCGCGGTGTTTTTCTACACCGTGCAGATCCAGGCAAGTTCGGGCCTCAACGTGCTGGGCATGACCAGCCCTGCCGAAGCGGGCTTCTGGACTTCGGTTGCCAGCGTGGGCGTGCCGCTGGGGACGCTGATCTACGGCAAGTGGGGCGCGCGGATCGGTGTGGCCCGGCTGTTGCTGGTGGAGTTCGCGCTGCTGGCCACGGGCTTCTTCACCATGGGTACGGCGAGCGAGACGATCCAGTTCTTGGTCGGCTGCTTCGTCAACCAGCTGGGCGCGGGCTTGCTGCTGCCCACCTTGCTGGTGTGGAGCATGAGCATCCTGCCGTTCGAGGTGCGCGCGCGCGGTGCGGGGTTCTGGCAATCCGCCTTTGCGCTGGGCCAGTGGCTCAGCCCGCTGGCGGTGACCTTCTTCGCCCTGCGCATGGGCGGTCTGCTGTCGAGCTTCCAGATGCTGAGCTACCTTGCCGCGGCGGGCGTGGTGGTGGCGCTGATCGCCGCTGCCGGTGGGCGCAAGGCGACCGATGCCTGATCGGCTGTCCGGAAAGCTGGCCGTCGTCACCGGCGCTGCCAACGGCATCGGCAAGGGCTGCGCCGCCATGTTCGCTGCCCAGGGCGCGACCGTGGTGGGCGTTGACCGCGACCAGTGCGACCTCACCGACGAGGCGGCCACCAATGCCCTGTTCGCCGCCATCGGTGCCGAACATGGCCGGATCGACATTCTGCTCAATGCCGCCGCCTTCGCTCACTTCGCCTGGATCGAGGACATGAGCTACGCCCAGTGGCGCGAGACGCTGACCGGCGAACTCGACATTGTCTTCCTCGCCACCCGCGCGGCCTGGCCGTGGCTGAAGGCGAGCGGCGCGGCCTCCGTCATCAACTTCGCTTCGGCCAATGCCCGCCACGCGCTCGAAGGATCGGCCGCGCTGGCGCATTGCGCGGGTAAGGGCGGCGTGCTCGCCATGACTCGCCAGCTGGCAATGGAAGGCGCGCCGCACGGCATTCGCGCCAATACCATCAGCCCCGGCTTCGTGCTCACCGAAGCCACCCGGCGGCACATGGAGGCGGAACCCGCGCTGCGCGACAAGGTGCTGGCCAAGAACATGCTGCAACGGCTGGGCGAACCCGAAGACATCGCCTTTTGCGCCACCTGGCTCGCCAGCGACGAGGCGCGCTATGTCACCGGCGGTGACTTCCCGGTCGATGCCGGGGCCACGGCCTGGTGAAGCACGGCAATGGGCGCCGCCTGCAAGGGCGCGCGTGCTGCGTGTTCATGGTGAAATGGACCTGGATGCCCCGCAAGGATTCGAACCTTGATTGATGGAGTCAGAGTCCGCGATGACCCCGCAGAAATTCGTGGTTTTGAGAGGGCATGTTGCATCCGTGTTGCATCTATCAAGCTGATCGAATTCAAGCAGATCGTTCGGTTGCGTCCCCGAAAAGAGCCCGAGCAATAACGTTTGCTTCGGCCGAGGCTCCCTCTCTCGCCTCGAAGAGATGCCCGTAGGTATCAAACGTGACCTGCACGGAGCCATGCCCAACCAGCGCCTGAACCCGCTTCGGGTTGAGTCCTTGCTCGATCCAGAGAGACGCGGCTGCATGGCGAAAGATGCGTGCAGTATACTTGGCAGCCTCTACTTCGTCCGCTTTTCCTGGCTTTGTTACACCAGCGGCGATCAGGATCGGCTTCAGGTGCTTCTTTGCCATTACGTCATGAGAGAGGACGTGCCCCTTTACGCTAGGGAAGGCAAGATTGAGCCCGTGCTTGGGGCACGCGACTTTCCAACGCCGGAGAACTGCTACCAGTCGCTCTGGAATCGGGATCGTGCGAAAGCTCGCCGCCGATTTTGGAGCTCCGATGACACCGCGAGAATCTGCCCGCTGGGATTGTAGGACGTGCCGCGCGGACCGCACACTGCGCCCAGCCCGATCTGGTCGAGCACCGCCGAAGGCGTGTTGATGCAGGTGTTATAGATGCCGGCGAAATTGTTCGGGAAATTGAACATCGGATCGACCGCCAGCACGCTGTTGGGAGCCGAGCTGGCATCGACGCGGGTGTAATCACCGATCAGGCGCACTTCGAGCCTATCGCTCGCCTCGATCAGCAACTTGCCGCGCACCGTCCAACTGTCATTTTCACCTTCCCGGCGCGCAGTGCGGTAACCGGAATAGGGAAAAGCGCCGGGATCATCGGTGACGTATGCCTGCATGGTCGGGAAATCGACCCTCCGCTGGTAGCCGTCACGCTGGTCGGTCGCGAAAGTGACCGAGCTGAAAATGTTGTCGCTCACTGGCAGGTCTGCCGTAGCGCGAAAGCTGAAGCGGTTGAAATCACCGATTGTGGCATCGCCCCGCACGGCAAACTCCGGCCCTGGATCGCGGGTAACGACCGAGATCGCCCCGCCAATGGTATTCCGGCCAAACAGCGTGCCTTGCGGGCCCTTGAGCTCTCCGCGATGAAGGTTTCATCAAGTCCCGCATGAAAGCCGGGGGCGTAGAAATCCATGTCGGCAGTCCGGTCGATCTTGCCCTCCCATCTGGCGGCCTGTGCCAGTAGCGGGGGAATCTCTGCGTCCTTCAGGAAGCGACGGCTCCGCACATGCTGGCCGTCAACCTCACGCTCTTCCGGCGTGCTGGCATTGGCATCGTTGCCGATGCTGCTCGAATGCAGGAAGCCGAGGTGCGTCAGGTCGAGCAGGTTGTCGTTGAGCAGCTGGTAGCGCCCTTCGACATACATCGTGCTGACCGGCGCGTAGTGATATCCGTCGAGGCCGTAACCGATGGCTTTCATGTCGGGGATTAGGCTTTCGTCCGCCTTGTCGGGATCGCCCATCCAGATGAATGCCCAGAGGCCGCGTTCGACCAACGAGTAGGAGGGGATCTTGTAAACTCCCGGCACGGTCTGCTGGCTCGGCACGCGCGTGCAGACACCATCAGCCCCGAAGGTAATGCCGTGGTAGCCGCACTGGATCGAGTCACCTACGCGCTGGCTCTCGCCAAGAGGGAAATAGCGATGCGGACAGCGTCCACCGACCGCCACGGCCTTGCCGTCCTCGCGCTTGCGATAGAGCACCACCGGCTCGCCGGCGATCCATTTGGGCAGCAGGGCTTCGCCGATGTCGTCGCAGAAAGCGGCGACATATCAGGCGTTGCGTGGCGCGAAATCTCCTTCCTTGAACGGATACATTTCCCTCTCCTCAAGATATGATCGCGCGCGCCGGCAGGTGCCGGAAAGCACGCGAGATATTGTTGATCGCGCGCTCCGGCGTGCCGGTGATCTCGAACCGGTCGATGCGCTCGGACAGCGCTGTGAACACGGCATTCATTTCCATCCGCGCCAGCCCCTGCCCGGCACAACCATGCGGGCCGTGACCGAAGCCGAGGTTCTGCTTTTCCTTGCGGTCGATGATGAAGGCCGACGGGTTCTCGAACTGCCGCTCGTCGCGATTGGCACTGGCATAGGATACGATCACGCGGCTGCCTGCAGGCACGACGGTTCCGTCGCTCATCTCGGCATCGGTTGTGCAGAACCGCGAGAAGTTCTGCAGCGGCGATTCCACCCGCACGATCTCGTTGGCTGCCTGCATTGCCAGATTCGGATTGGCACGCAGCTTGTCCCATTCGGCAGGGTTCTCGGCGAACAGCCACACGCCCGAAGCCATGGCGCTGATCGTCGTCTCGAAGGCGGCGACGATGTAGCCTGCAAGCATGCCGATGGCGGCATCGCGGGTGATGACGCCAGCATGGGCACGACCGATTAGTTGAGCTGCAAACCCGCCGGGGGTGACACGATTGTTGTCGTAGATCTCCGCGATCAGCCCCATCATCTCGCCCAACTGGGTGAGACCTTCGCGCATCTTCGGATTGTCAGGCCCGGCGGCGTTCCACGAGCCTTCAGCCAGCTTCAGGAGGCGCGGCCGGACATCTTCCGGCCAGCCAATAAGGTCCATCACCACGCCGATAGGCAGGTCGTGGGCGAAGTCGGCAACACCGTCGAAATCTCCCATGGCGGCTAACTTGTCCGCCAGCTTCAGGGCGCGGGCATCGATGGTGTCTGCCAGCGGCTTCAGCGCAACCGGGCTCAACACTTCGGTGATGACTTTGCGGCGCTCGGTATGGACCGGCGGATCCTGGCAGATCAGCGCCTCGTCCCAGGCCTCGTTGATGATCGGGTTGAGTCCGATGCCCTTGTCCGAAGAAAACGTCTTCCAGTCGTTCAGCGCGCTGCGCACGTCCTTGAACCGGCCGATGAACCAGGCATCGACCGCCTCCAGATAGACAGCAGACCCGGCGTCTCGGAGCTCGCGATAAGCAGTGTAGGGGTCCGCGAGGACTTCGTCGGAGTAGAGATCGATCGACGACTTCGGATGAGAGGCGGATAGCTGGGTCATGGTCAGTGCGCGGTCTGCCCGCCGTCGATGGTCCAGATCGCGCCGTTGACGAAGCTGGCGGCGTCCGAACACAGGTGCAGCACAGTTCCGGCGATCTCTTCCGGCTCGGCGCAGCGACCCGAGATGTTGTGCTGGAAGAACATGTCGGTGAATTCCTTGCTCTCGGCCCAGTGGCGGGTCATCGGCGTGACCACGAAACCGGGCGCGATGGCATTCACGCGGATGTTCTTCTGGGCGTATTCGACTGCTGCGGCCTTGGTCAGGCCAGCAACCGCGTGCTTCATGGCACAATAGGCTGCCATGTTGGGATCGGCGATCAGTGCGCCAACGCTGGCGGTGTTGACGATGGCGCCCCCGCCGACTTCGAGGAAGTGACGTATCTCCGCCTGCATGGCATACCAGACGCCTTTGAAGTCGACATCGATAGCGGCGTCGAGTTCGTCGTCAGGCACTTCATGAATCGGTCGCTGCGGAGGCAGGACCCCGGCATTGTTGAAGGCGCAATGCATACCGCCGAAGCGGTCGAGCGTAGCCCTCACGAGCGCATTGACCGCTGCACTGTCGGTGACATCGGTGGGCGTAAAGTCGGACTCCCCGCCCGCCTGCTTGATGATCGCGACTGTCTCTTCCGCGCGCTCGTCGATGTCGCCAATCATCACCTTGGCACCGGCCGCAGCGAATGCCTTACACGCTTCGCGCCCGATGCCGGTGGCACCGCCGGTGACCAGCACCACCTTGCCTTCGAACATATTGCCTACTCCTGCCATTTCGGTTCCTCTCCCGTGGCCACGCGCGACGACGTCGTCAGGATGAAGTCGCCCAGCGCATCGATCGTGTCCGGAAATTCCGCGCGCACCATGTCACGCAGCTGCTGCGAGTTTTCGGCTTGCTGCGACAGGTCCTGCCACCGCGACAGGTAACGCTGCGAGAAGGCGATCGCAGCCGGATCGTCCTCCAGCCCCGGCGCGGAATGGCCGGGCACCACCAGACGCGGTTCCAGCGCGGCGAGTTCGTCCAGCGTTTCGCGCCAGGCCGTCACATTTTCGGGATCGTGTTCGCCCAGCCACAGGTGCATCCCGTAAAACACGATGTCGCCGGGGAAGAGCGCGGCAATATCAGGGGCCCACAGCGCGGTGGCATGGGGGTGGTCGCCCTGCATCGGGCCAAGCACCTGCAAGGCGTGCCCTTCCAGCATGATGGTATCGCCTTCCAGCGCCGCAGGCGCGCTGGGATGGACCGGACCGTTGGCGCCCAGCATCGGGCTCCAGCGCGCCACCTTGAACGGTAGCGAGCGCCACACATCGGCCACCACGACAGGATGGGCGACGATTTGCACATCGGGGAAGGCATCGCGGATCACTTCCATCGCAAAGAAGTGATCGGGATGATCGTGGGTGATGAAGACGTGCGTCAGGTTGCGCCCAGAATCGAGCACCATGGCCACCGCCCGGTGGGCATCGGCGAGCGTAAAGGGCGCATCCACCATCACCGCGTCGCGTTCACCCATGATCAGCGCCACGTTGACGTTGAGCGAACCGTCAGACGTGCGCAGCACCTCGACCGTCAGCGGTTCGTCCTCGCTTGCGGGAACCGGCTGCGCCAGAGCGGCCACCGGCACGACTAGCACTGCCGCAGCGGCGATCAGCCAGCGGCGCATCAGGCGATCCCCTGCTTGCCTGGCGCGATGATGTGGTTGGGATCGAGTGCCTGCTTGATCTTCATATTCACTTCCCGGTTGGTGTCGCCATACTGATCTGCGACGAGGTCCATCGTGGAGACGCTGGAACGGTAGGCCGCCCAGCCCCGCTCGCCGAAGCGCACGATCATCTCTTCCATGCACTGTTCGGCCCTGGCGGCGCTTTCGTTGTCGCCCTTGTCGAACATCAGGAAGATGATGTGGTGCAGCTCGCGCCCGCCCACGGCATAGGCCGGGGCATAGTCGAAGCCCCACCTGTTCATGATCTCGGTCGCTAGGTCCGACTGGGCCAGGGTCTGATCGCCCTTGGCCGGTGCCACCGGCGCGAAGGCCACGGCGCCGCCGTTGCGGCCCCACCAGCGCACCAGCCCGATCTCTTCCAGGCTCATGCCGCCGCGCATCAGAGTCTTGTGATGCTCGAACCAGGGATTGCCGTTCATCTCGGTATCCGTGAGCACTTCCGCCCCGGCCGCCTCGAAGGCACCGCGCAGGATCGGCTCAACCGCACCGATGATTTCGTCGGTGCCGTAGAGCGCGAAGTAGGTGTTCCACATCCCCAATCCGTTGCGCGCGGCTTCGGCCTTGATCAGGTCTTGCGGGATCGGACCGTCGGTGGTCGGAAAATCGCTGCGCCGCTTGAACATGGCCAACTGGTAAAGCGCGCCCATGATCAGCACGCCGTTGGGGATCAGGTTGTTCATGCGGAAGGGCCGCACGGTGTTCGTGATCGCCGCAACGTCCTCGAAATTGGCCGAGCGCGCGACGAAGGGCTTGTAGACCGGCGGCTTGGGCATCAGCCACATGCCGAGCTTGGTCACCACGCCGAAGTTCGACTGCGTGAAGATGCCGTCTAGGTATGGTCCGTAACCCCACTTGAACGCCTGCCAGGTGTTACCGTTCTCGATCGAGCCCATGCCAGTTTTCAGGATCGAGCCGTCAGCAAGGCAGACTTCCATGCCGCACTGCATGAAGAAGTGATCGCCATAGGGTGTGTAGCCGACACCGCGCTCCAGTGTGTTGCCCACCATCGAGGCGATCGGGCCGACCGTCGGCACATCGAGCCAGTAAGGCAGGTTGTTGGCTTCGATGTAGTCGTGGATCTGCTGGTAGGTGACACCCGGCTCGACCAGGATCGTGCCCAGCTCGGCATCGAAATCGAGGATGCGGTTCATCCGCTTCAGGTCGAGGATCATCTGCCCCGTGCTGGCAGGCGTCGCCATGCCATAACCCATGTTGTGGCCGGTGGAAACGGGCCACATCGGCAGGCGATAGCGATTGGCAACTGCAAGGATTGCCTGCACCTGCTCGACATTGGCAGGGGCGACCGCACCCGAAGGGATGTGCTCGCCGCGCAGGTCGGGAATGAAGCTCTTCCTGTAGCTTACTGTGCTGGGCTCGTCTGCGAACACCCAGTCATCGCCCACGATGGCCCGCAGTTCGCGCACTGCCGCGGCGAACACGTCGCGATCCATGTCTTCCGGCATCATCCGTGCCTGCGCCAGCGGAGTCATGGCAGCAGTGCCGACCAAGGCAGAACCAATGGCTCCGGCGCGCATCACCTCGCGGCGTGAGAACCCGCCGCTCATTGTCCGTGCTCCGTTTCGTCGCTCTGGCTGACGGAAATCCATGCGGCCAAGGCTTCGAGTTCGGTGTCGGTGATCTCGGTCGGCTTGAAAGCCGGCATCGCACCGTTGCCGTTGCGCACAAAGTAGCTGACTATCTGAGGGGAGAGCCCCCGGCCGAGCAAGATCGGTCCAACGTTATGGCCATGGCAATAGCCGCAGGTGCGATCGTAGAGAAACTGTGGTTCGCGCGGCTCGACTTCGTAGCTGGCTTGCGCGCTGACAGCATCGACGCCGATGGACCCGAGCAATGCCAATCCGCTTGCGGACAACGCGATGAGTCCGGCCCTAGAGGCCCTCCAGCAAACCATCCATTTTCTCCCAAACTGACTTTTACATGTTGTCAGTTGCACATCGGATAATTTGAATTTGCGAAATGTCAAATACAGTTTGTGAGGACGCGACTATGTTCGCACGGCACTGTTGTGTGCCGAGGCCAGGTTCAGGCTAATCTGCTTTCTATTGGGGAGGCAGTTTCAACTCTGGCAGAGGGAGGTGAGCAATCGCCCGCGCCTCCTCGAATGGGACGCCAAGCGACACCAAAATATGGCCGGCGACTGCCTCTGGATAGTCATCAGGCATGTCGCCTCGCAGCATCGAGCCCAGAGCCGCCAGCGAGGAGCCAAGCAGCAAATCACGGCCCAGCTCGACCGAATTGATCGGAAGCGCACCCGACTCGACACCTTCACGCACCGTCTGCTCGGCTTGGCGATGGGTTTCAGCACCAAAGATCTGGCCCGACGCGCTAATGTTCATCATCGACCAGGCCCAGCGCGGATCGCTCTTCGCCCGCCGCAAGTAAAACCTGATAGCGGCAGTCGACCGCTCGCGTGGATCGGGCATCTCGCTGACCGAATGGGTAACTGCCACGAGGAAATCGTGCGTGACCTCGCGCGTCACCGCTTCGCGCATTTCAAGCATTCCGGCGAAATGGTTGTAGAAGGTTGCGCGTGTAACACCCGCTTTTTCAACCACATCCTCGATGCGGGCGAACAGGCCATTCTCGTCACCAAAGATCTCGAACGCCGCAGCAATGATCTTGGCGCGCGTCTCCGCCTTCTTTCGACGCCCTACCGCAGCACGACCATCTATCTCTGTTGCAGGCTGGGTCAAAACCGATCCTCGTTCTTGCAGTTCCCAAGCATATTGCAATGCGAAGGGGACACAAGGGACCGCAAGACTGTCTTTGGCGTGACAGACGAGCGAATAGAAACATCTCGTGTTGCATCCGTGTCGCACGGAGTCGCCAACAATAGACGGGAATCGACGGAATTCTGCGGAATCATCGTGAACGCCGCGAAAACTTGTGGTGTCGGGGTGGATTCAACGTAAGTGATTGAACTGTCGCTAGAAACCTGGATGCCCCGCAAGGATTCGAACCTTGATTGACGGAGTCAGAGTCCGCTCTCTTACCATTAGAGGACGGGGCAATTCCGGGTAGGCGCGCGCCTCTATCGCCCGCGCCGGATTCGGTCAAGCCCTGCTGCGGAGCGGAAAACGACCGGGGTGTCAGCTGGCGGCGGGCCAGGTCACCGTGCGGCAGATGATGGTGACGCAGCCGCGCACGCTGAGCGCCCCGCCGCTGCCGGGGCGGACCGAGGCGCTGTAGGTGCCGCCGTCCTCCGGATTGTAGACCGTGCCGCGCCAGGCGCCGTCATCCCAGCGCAGGTTCGACAGCACGCGGATGCCCAGGATCGGGCGGCTGCGCAGCGCGCGGTTGTCATTGTGCACGTCGTTGTCCGGTTCCCCCGGCTTGCGGCGGATGATGCGGGTGATCGTGCCGCAGCGATAGGCGCCGCAGGGGGCCACGGTGATCTCGACATAGCCGCCCTGGTCGACATAGCGCCCGTCGATGCTGCGCTGCGCCAGTGCGGGTGGCGCCAGCAGGGGCAGCAGCGCGGCGGCGGCGGCAAGCAGGCGCAGCTTCATGCCGAACAGCTCGCGCCGCCCAGCACACAGAAGCGCGCGCAATGGGGATGGTTCAAGGACACCTCGCGACTGGCCTCGGCAAGGCTGGCGCCAAGGTCGAAGCGCGGATCGTAGGGCAGAAGCGTGCAGGCGACAACTCGCGCTGCCGGCTCGCCCTTGCGGTGCACCACCATGCGGCTGCTGGCGCACATCACCTGGTCGGGCGACTTGCCCAGAATGTCCCAGCAGGCGGTGGTGATTTCGGCAATGTCGGCGGCCGCGTCCATTTCGGGGAACAGCACCAGCCGCGCCGGGTCGGCGCAGTCGATGGCGATCTGCTGCGCGGCGAACAGCGCGGCATAGGCCGTGCGCGCCGCGCCATCGCTCTCGCCCGCCAGGTGGCGCCCGGCGGTCGCCAGCGAGAAGCCGTTGTCCGAAAGCCAGCGCAGCCCGCCCAGCATCGGCGCCCAGCTGTTCGCTCCGCGCTCCGCCTCGTGGGCGCCTTGCGTGTGGTGGTCGATCGAGACGCGCAGCGTCAGCCAGTCGCCATGCGCCTGGCGCAGCCGCAGCAGCGCGGCCTCGTGGCGGCGCATGGGGGCCATGGCGTTGGTGAGCACCAGCACCCGGTGGCCGCGCTCCAGCGCCGTCTCCACCATGGCAATGATCTCGGGGTTCATAAACGGCTCGCCGCCGGTAAAGCCGATCTCGCGCACGCCCTGCCCGGCGATCTCGTCGAGGAAGCGTTCCACCTCCGCCAGCGTCAGCCAGACCAGCGCATCGTTGGTGGGGCTGCTCTCGATATAGCAATTGGCGCAGGCGAGGTTGCACAGGGTGCCGGTGGCGAACCACAGCGTTTCCAGCTGCCGGAGCGCGACAGAGGCGCGCTCCTCCCCCTTCGCCGTCAGCAGCGGATCGCTGAACTTGGCCATGGGCAAGGGCGCCGCCGTCACCGCGAAGGGCGACGGCCCGGCAGGCGCCTTGCGGCTCTTGCTCCGGCCAGAAGCTTGCTGGGCCATTACACCAGCCGCCGCAGGCAGGCCACGAACGCCGCCCAGCGCCGGGGCCACTTGCCGAACAGGCTGGGTTCCCACGCCTTGAACATGGCCGCCTTCACGATTTCGGCGCGGGTGGGATAGGCGATCACCGCCCCGCCCATGGCAAAGCTGCCGGTCTTGCCGGTGATCAGCGAGGTGAAGGGCAGCAGCAGGTCGCCCGCGCCCGGCCCGCACAGGCTGGCGCCCACCACGCGCTTGCCCTTCAGCATTACCTTGCACTGGCCCTGCGGCAAGCCTTCGGCAATGGCGCGATCGTTGTGGTCGAAATGCTGGGTGACCACAGTCAACCTGTCGCCGTATTTCTCCCGCGCCTGCGTCTCGGTCAGCCCGATCTGCGCCACTTCGGGATCGGTATAGGTACACCAGGGCAGCGCCCGCCAGTCAGCCTTGGCGGGAAGGCCCAGCGCCACTTCCAGCACCACGTTCGATCCTTCGTAGCCCGCCGCGTGCGTGAGCCGCGGCCCCTCGCGGCAATCCCCGATGGCATAGATGTGCTTCAGGCTGGTGCGCCGCCGCGCGTCGACCTTGATGCCGTTCGCACCCAGTTCGATCCCCAGTTCCTCCAGCCCGTAACCCGCCACGCGCGCCTTGCGCCCGGTGGCCACCAGCAGCCGGGTGCCTTCGATATGCTCGCCCTTGTCGGTGGTGACGCGGATCGCACCTGGCTTGCCGTCGAGTGGGCCGCCCACCTGCACCGCCTTGTCGCGCACGAAGCGCACGCCTTCGGCCTCCATCACCGCCTGCACCGTGGCCACGCTGTCGCGGTCGTCGCGGCTGAGCAGCTCGCCCGGCTCGATCACCGTCACCTGGCAGCACAGGCGAGCGAAGGCTTGCCCCATTTCCATGCCGATCACCCCGCCGCCGATGATGATGAGGTGATCGGGCTTCTGGTCCAGCTCGAACAGGTTTTCATTGGTGAGCACCGGCACCTGGTCCAGCCCCGGTATCGGCGGCAGCGCGGGTTCGGAGCCGGTGGCAAGCACAATGCGCGGCGCGGTGAGCACCTTGCCGTTCACCTCCACCGCGTGCGGCCCGGTCAGCCGTGCGCGGCCCAGGATCACCTCGCAGCCCATCTTCTCGAATGTCTCGGGCGAATCGTGCGGCTCGATGGCGCGGATCGCCTCCTGCACCCATTCCCGCACCCCGCTCCAGGCGAAGGTCGGCCCGGCTTGCGACACGCCCATCCGTGTTCCCGAGCGTGCCTGCGCCACCCGCTTGGCCACGGCGATCAATGCCTTCGACGGCACGCAGCCGTTGTTGAGGCATTCGCCACCCATCTTGTGGCCTTCGATCAGCGCCACCTTCAGCCCGAACATGCCGCAGCCGCCCGCCGCCGTCAGGCCCGCGGCGCCGCCGCCGATCACGATCACGTCATGGGTGTACCTGCTCACAATGTCTCCGGCGTAACCGAAACAGGATGACGGGCGAAGGGCAATCCGTCTATCCTCCCCCCAATTCGCCATCACGGGACGGCCGGTTTCATGAATCTCCAGAATTCGCAGGACTATTACGGCAAGGTGCTGAGCGGCTCGGCAGACCTGCGCACCGATGCCTGCTGCACCTTCGAAATGCCTTCGCCTTCGGTGCGCGAGGCATTGTCCAACGTCCACGAGGAGGTGAAGGCGCGCTATTACGGCTGCGGGCTGGTGGTGCCGCAGGCGCTGGCGGGATGCCGCGTGCTCGACCTGGGATCGGGCAGCGGGCAGGATGCCTACCTGCTGGCGCAGCTGGTGGGGCCGAAGGGCAGCGTCACCGGGGTGGATGCCACGCCCGAACAGCTGGAAGTCGCCCGCCGCCACCTCGATTGGCACGCCGAACGGTTCGGCTATGCCAATGTCGACTTCGTCGAAGGCGATATCGAGCAGCTCGATACACTGGGGCTGGAGCCTGAAAGCTTCGACGTGATCGTGTCCAACTGCGTGATCAACCTGGTGGCGGACAAGCCCGCCGTCTTCGCCGCCGCGCACCGCCTGCTGAAGCCGGGCGGCGAACTCTACTTCTCCGATGTCTACGCCGATCGCCGCGTGCCGCAGCACCTGCTGGCCGATCCGGTGCTGCACGGCGAATGCCTGTCGGGCGCGCTCTACTGGGGCGATTTTGACCGGATCGCCAAGGCGGCAGGCTTTGCCGATCCGCGCCTGGTCACCGATCGCCCGCTGGGCATCAATGACAAGGAAGCGGCGGAAAAGCTGGCAGGCATCAACTTCGTTTCCGCGACTTACCGGCTGTTCAAGCTGGCCGGGCTGGAACCCCAGTGCGAGGATTACGGGCAGGCCGTGGTCTACAAGGGCAGTGTTCCCGAACATGGCCAGCTGTTCCACCTCGATGCGCACCACGCGATCGAAGCGGGGCGCGTGTTCCCCGTCTGCGGCAACAGCTGGCTGATGCTGGCCGATACGCGGTTCGCCCCGCATTTCGATTTCGTGGGCGATTTCAGCCGCCACTACGGCGTCTTTCCGGGTTGCGGATCGGCGGTGCCATTCGGCCAGTCCGATGCCAATCCCGCCAAGGGTGAGGCCGCCTGCTGCTGAACCTGCTCGTCACCGGGGCCGCCGGGCTGATCGGCGGCGAAGTCTGTGCGCGGCTGGCGGCGCGCGGCCACCGGGTGACCGCGCTGGTCCACCGCACGCGCACGGTGCGCGGCAATGACGGCGCGCCGGTGGCGGGCACTGCGCTGGCCAGCGGCGATGTCACCGCGCCGCTGATGGGCCTGGCACCCCAGTCGTTCGACCTGGTGATCCACTGTGCCGCCAGCCTGGAATTCGATGCCCCGCGCGATGTGCTGGCAAGGGTCAACGTGGAAGGCACGCGCAATGCGCTGGACTTTGCGCGGGCAGCGGGGGCCGGGTTCCTGCATGTCAGCACCGCCTATGTCTGCGGCACGCGCGAAGGCCGGATCGTGGAAGGCCCGGTGCCGCCCGGCACGCGCTTCACCAACAATTACGAGGAGAGCAAGGCGCTGGCAGAGGCGCTGGTGGAAGCCAGCGGCCTGCCCTTCGCCATCGCCCGCCCATCCATCGTGCTGGGCGATCACGCCAGCGGCGCGATCCGCGACTTTCCCAGCCTGTGCAACGCCTTTCGCCTGATGGCGCGCGGCAAGGTCAGCGTGTTCCCGGTGCGCGCGGGGGCCACGCTCAACATGGTGCCGATCGACCATGTGGCCCATGGGATGGTGCAGCTGGCGGAGAACTTCGCTGCGGCGCAAGGCGGCTGGTATCACCTGGTGGCGGCCGAGCCCCTGCCCGCCGCCGAACTGGCGCACGGGGTGACGCGGGTGGCGCACCTGCCCCAGGTACGGGTGGTCGATCCCGCCACTTTCGACATGGCCGCGCTGCCGCCCGCCGAACGGCAATTGCTGGGGCGGATGCTAGCCACCTTCGGCCCCTATTTCTCGCGCGATCCGCGCTTCGACGATGCCCGTTTTCGCCAGCTGACCGGCCTTGCCTGCCCGCCCGCCGACGGCCCCTGGCTCGATCGGCTGATCGCCTATGCCATTGCCCGCGGCTTCCTGCCGCAGGCGCCGGACAGTCAGCGCACGTCGGGGTAATAGCGTTCCAGCCGTCGGCGCGCGCCCAGCGCCCACAACACGCCAACCTTGAGGTAGATCCAGTTCGCCTTCAACGCGCCCCACTGGGCGATCCGCCGGTCCGACGTGATCACCGCGCGGCGCACCAGCGTGACCCGCCCCAGCCGCGCCATGCGGATGCACAGGTCCGCTTCCTCCATCACCATGGCTTCCGGGTCGCAGCCACCCACGGCCAGGTAGTCCGCCCGGCGGAAGAACATGGCATGGTCTCCGAACAGCAGGCGGACACCCCGGAAGAACAGGTGCGGGCGGAACAGCAGCGGAGTGTACCAGGTCTTGGCCCAGTTGTGCAGCGTGGTGCCCCAGCGGGTCTTGTCTGGCCCACGGATGATCGGGGTGAACCCGGCCAGGGCAATGCGCGGATCGGCCAACGTCGCCGCGATCACCGCCCCCATGTCGAGCGGGGGCATGGTATCGGCGTGGAGCACCACCACCTGTTCGCTCCGCGCCGTCTCGACCCCGGCATTGACTTGCCGCCCGCGCCCACGCGGGGTGCGGATGACGCGCCAGCCCGCCGCCTCGGCAAGTGCCACGGAAGCATCCTCGCTGCCGCCATCGACCGCGACCACTTCCAGCGGCGCGGGATCGAGCAGCGCCAGGCGCGCGATCAGGGCGGGCAAGGCGGCTTGCTCGTTGAGCATCGGCACCACCACCGATAGCCCGGTCATTCCAGCAGCTCCGGCCATTGGGCCAGGTCTTCGGGGCGGTCGCAGTCATCGAGTTCGCTCAGCAGGCGATAGGCCACCTTGTGCTGCTGCAAGCGGGCTTCAGTCCCCGCTAGAACCCGTTCAGTCCCCCACGGCATCTGGTGCCAGAGGAAGGGCATTTCCCGTGTAAAACCAAGCAGGTAATAGCCGCCATCGCTGGCTGGGCCGATCACCGCCGGAACCTGCGCCATGGCCCGCGCCGCTGCCCGCAAGTGCTCCGCCGTCAGCCCCGGAATGTCTGCGCCCAGCACGATGGCCGGGGCCGGAACGCGCGCCAGCCGGTCGCCCAGATCGCCCTCGCCCTGCGGTTCCAGCGGCACGTCATGCCCCAGCCAGTCAGCAAAATCAGCAGCTTGCGCCCCGCTGTACCAGACCGCGAAAGGCAGGCCGCTGGCCCGCACCTTGGCCATGGTCCGCTCCACCAGCCGCCGGTGGACCCGCGCCGCGCCCTCCTCCCCCAGCAAGGGCGCCAGCCGTGTCTTCACCTGCCCCGCCCGCGGGAACTTTGCGAACAGCGCAATCGTGGGAAGCGGAGCCATCGGCCCTGACTAGTCGCCGGGCCTGTCCGTGCCAATGCCTCGGAGCAATGCTTGTGCCGATCCGCCACTTGGTATAGCCTGAAACCAGGTTCCCGTCCGACAGGGGCGGGCGAACG
Source organism: Erythrobacter sp. (assembly GCA_020446625.1). Taxonomy (GTDB): domain Bacteria; phylum Pseudomonadota; class Alphaproteobacteria; order Sphingomonadales; family Sphingomonadaceae; genus Alteraurantiacibacter. The sequence goes on along the minus strand of JAGREI010000147.1, from coordinate 234 downwards.
TGTTACTGGATTGAAGACAATGGCGGATCTTACTCCGCCGGGACGACAGGATCAGGCCGGCAGGTCGGCGCCGCAGGGGCAAGCGAGGCGTCGGGAACCGGATGGAAGCCAAGGCGATAGTTCCGGCAATCAGAATGGAGCAGGCCAGCGCGACAACCGCGAATGGCGCCGCCCGCCGCACCGCAATTTCCGCCAGGCCTATGCCGCGATCGACCTCGGCACCAACAACTGCCG
>JAGREI010000146.1 GCA_020446625.1 Erythrobacter sp. | reverse complement strand
GACATGATCCGCCAGCCCAGCGGCCCATCCCCGAACAGCCACATGCCCAGCGCGATGATCTGCTTGGCCAGCGGCGGGTGTTCCAGGTTGGTCGCCAGGTCCAGCGCCAGCACCGCGCGCGCGGCGGGCAGGTAGTGCACTTCGTCGAAAAAGGGCTGGCTCGGCACGGTCAGCCGGACTGCCGCCAGCGCCACGAATGCCAGCGCGATCAGGCAATTGGCCACGAAGGGATCGCGCGGATGGGCAGGAGGTGAACTCATGGCACTTGCGGCGAACGATAAATGCCGATCTGTCCAAGGGCAATTGGCAAATCTCCTGTCGCCCCCTAGAAGCCGCCTCGCGATGAAGAAGCACACCGGAACCGATCCCGCGATCACCGCCAAGTGGCGCCCCGCAACGCAAGCCGTGCGCGCAGGCACCATGCGCAGCGAACACGGCGAGACGAGCGAGGCGCTCTACCTCACCTCGGGCTTTACCTACGACAGCGCCGAGGAAGTGGCCGCGCGCTTCGCCGGTGAAGCGAGCGGGATGCAGTATTCGCGGTTCCGCAACCCCACGGTCGACATGCTGCAAGCGCGCATCGCGGCGATGGAAGGCGCGGAAGCCTGCCTGGTGCAGGCGAGCGGCATGGCGGCGATGACATCCTCGCTCTTGTGCATGTTGTCGGCCGGCGATCACGTGGTGGCAGGCCGCGCCGCCTTCGGCTCGTGCCGGTGGATCCTCGACAACGTGCTGAATCGCTTCGGCATCACTCACACCGTGGTGGACGGGACGGACAATGCCGCCTGGGAAGCCGCCGTGCAGCCCAATACCAAGGTGTTCTTCTTCGAGACTCCGGCCAATCCCACGATGGACCTGGTCGATCTGGAGTTCGTCTGCGGACTGGCGCGGTCGAAGGGCATTGTCAGCGTGGTCGACAACGCCTTTGCCACCCCGGTGCTGCAACGCCCGCTGGAATACGGGGCCGACGTGGTCGCCTATTCGGCCACCAAGCTGATGGATGGGCAGGGCCGGGTGATGGCGGGCGCGGTCTGCGGCAGCAAGCAGTGGATCGAGGAAAAGCTCAGCCCCTTCCAGCGCAACACCGGCCCGATCTGCGCGCCGTTCAACGCCTGGGTGGTGCTGAAGGGGCTGGAAACGCTGCACCTGCGCGCCAAGGCGCAAAGCGCCAGCGCCTTGCAGGTGGCGCAGTTCCTCGAAGCGCGCGGGCTGCGGGTGCTCCACCCCGGCCTGCCCAGCCACCCGCAGCACGACCTGTGCGCGCGGCAGATGGTCGCCGCCGGACCGATCTTCGCGCTGTTCGCCCCCGGCGGGCGCGAGCAGGCGATGGGGATCTGCAACGCGCTGCAACTGATCGACATTTCCAACAACATCGGCGATTCCAAGTCGCTGATGTGCCACCCGGCCACCACCACCCACCACAACATGGGCGCCGAAGGCCGCGCGGCGGCGGGGATCGAGGACGGGATGCTGCGCCTCAACGTGGGGCTGGAGGACGTGGCCGACCTGATCGAAGACCTTGACCAGGCGCTGGGGCAGGTCGGGCTTTAAACCCTGTTTCAGTCAGGTGGAACCAGCGGGCTTCCTGACGCGATGACGATGGTCCCACCTGACTGAAACAGGGTCTAGCCTAAAGATCCCGGAACAGCACCCGCACCTGGTGCGCGGTCAGGTCGGGGCGGGCCATGCGGGCGAAGGCCACCAGCGTGGGTTCGAAGCCTTGGCGGGCGGCGATCGCCTGTGCGTGGTGTGCCTCGTACTGCGGGCGGTCGGGGGCGTAGAGATCGGCCAGCAGGGCTTGCCATTCGGCCTGGGTCATCACCGCCGTGCGGGCTAGCCCGCCGTCCATGTCGTCGCGCTCCGGTTCGGGCGGGAAGGGCGCGCGTGCGGCCAGGGCCAGCAGGCGGGCGGAATAGCGTTCGACCATGTCCTGCGTGCCGCCGATGCGGCAGGTGGGCGCCAGCGTGCCGCCGTTGCAGTTGAGCAGGTTGGCCACCTCGGCATAGTCGGTGAAGGCGGCCATGGTGGCGGCGAAGGCCTGGCGTTGCGGGGCGGGCCAGCGGGCCATGGCGGCAGCCTCGCGCGCGCCGCGCCGGTCGGCAGCCTCGGCCGCGTAGAGCGCGGAACAGTAACCTGCGGCAAGCCCGCTGGTCACGTCGTCGCAGGGGTGGAAGTCATCGCCCTGCCAGCCGGTATCGCGCATGTCCGCCAGCCGCATGATCCGCCCCTCCATCTCTGCCGGGGCGCCGTTCATCTCGCAGGCCATGTGGATCGCCACGTCGTAGTTGCGGGCCGCGCCCTGGCCGTTGGCGTAGATGGTGGCCAGCGTGCCCGATCCGTCGAGCAGCGGATAGGGGTCGATCATGTCCTGCGCGAAGAGACGGCGCTGCTGTTCGCGTTCGAGCATGGCGCACTGGCGCGCCGCCACCCGGTCCTGCGGCTGGCCCACGCCGTAGTAGAGGTAAGTGCTGTCGCAGCCGTCGAGCGCGGCGGCCTCTGCCGGCGAGGGATAGTCAGCCGGTGGCGGTTCGGCGTGGAGCACGCTGGCGCAGATCGCCTGAGATTGGGCAAATTGGCCTGCGCTGGACAGCCACGAAAGGTCGGCGGTCGACCAGTCAGGCAGCGCCAGCCGGTCCGCCTGCGCCAGCGCGGCGGCACCGGTCCCGGCGAGCAGCAGCAAGGCGAGGGCGGGCGTGCGCATCACCGGATGCTATCCCGCCAGCGCCGCCCGCGATACCCCATGGATGCGGCCTATTGCAGCCCCACGATCAGGTCGGGCTGGCCATAGCCGACCAGGTGCGCGTTCGAATTCTCGAACCAGTTCTGCCAGAACTCGCGCAGCCGCAGCAGCCGGGCCGAGTCGCGGGTTTCGTTCTGCTGCGCCTCGGGCGGCAACAACCCGGCGCCCATGACATAGACCTGCGCTCCGCCGAAATCCCCGAACTGGTGGCGATCGGCCACGCGTTGCAGCTCTGCCATGGTGTCGAAGTCGCGGATCCCGCGGTTCTGGTAGAAGCTGGTGGTGCTGGAATGTTCGAGCATGTCGCTCACCACCAGCACGCGCTTGTCCTGCGCCTGGCTGGCGCGCACGGCTTCGGACAGCGCGGCCAGGCTGCCGATGATCTCCGAATTGGCGAAGTCGCCGCTGTCGGTGCGCACCAGCGCGTTGATCTCTGCCGTGGCCCGCGCGGCCAGGTTGCGCGGCATGGGGCCGAGGCAGGCGTCGAGCAGCTCCAGCTTGCGCGCGTTCACGCTGTTGCGCATGTCCTGCGCCACCGGACCTTCGGCCTCGCCGGTGAAGTCGACGGTGGCGAAATTGCCCACGGTATTGGCCGAGAAGCTGGCAATGGTTACCCGGCCGGGGCCATCGTCGAGGAAATCGGCCACCTTGCTTGTGAGCGAACCTGCCAGCCGGGCGTTGAGCGCGGTGGTCTGGTCGATCACCACGAACAGTTCGCGCGCAGGGGCAGGGGCCGGGGTGTCGAACTGGGTCGAGGCATAGCAGCTTTCGAACGGGCCGCTGCCCGCCTGCGCCACCGCGGCAGCATCGGCGCCGCCATTGTTCTGCTGATCGCCCATGGTGGGGCCGGTGCCGCAACCTGCGAGCAAGGCCAGCGCGGCCAGCGCGCCGCAATATCCGCGCATCACTGGATCGCTCCTTCGCCGTCGTCGCTGGTGCGCGGGGTGGGCGGCACGATCTCGTCGGGCCGGGCCGGTGCTGCCTGCGGCGGGGTGGAGCCGTTCATCGCGCGGCGTTGTCGTTGGGTTTCCGCCCGTCTTTCCGACCTCCGTTGTCTGGCGGCGCGCACTTCCTGCGGCAGGTGCAGGTCGCATACCCCGCGCTTGCGTTCGTCTTCGACGAAGTTGAAGAAGTCGCGGTCCCAGTCGATCGAGCCGGTGTGTCCCGCTTCCATCATGCCGTGCAGTTCGGACAGGCGGGCATCGGCCACCTGCATCCGCTGGGCGATGGGGCGGTAATAGCTTTCGTAGTCCGGCGCGCCGCCGGTGGTGCGATAGGCGGTATCGCTCTCGCGCCCGGCAAAGCCGTAGCGGAAGCCCACGCCCATGCCCACGAACTGGGTGACGACGAAGATCGTGGCGAGGATCCAGAAGCTCGACAGCGCGGCATATTCGCGGGCCAGCAGCTGGTTGTCGGTATTGGCGCCTGCCATTGCCAGCGGATCGGCGTGCAGCGTCTCGATCCGCAGCACGGTGGAAAGCACCGCGATCAGCAGGATGAAGCCGCCCGCGATCCACAGCCAGGCATAACTGCCGGTGTCCGATGGATTGGCGGCCACGCGGTTGGCGCATTGCACGTGGTTCGGCTGGTCGTCGTCTTCCGCCTGGTCCTGGTTCAGCGAAATGATCTGCGTGGTGAAGGAACGTGCCCTGGGCCGGTCCTGCCGCTTGTCGAGGCTGGCCGCCTTTGATTCGCGGAAACAGGCGCGCAGCAGGCGGGTGCGGTAGAGCTGATGCCCGGCGGCGTGCATGGTCCACACCAGTACGGCGGAAAGCACGGTGACGATGGCGAAGGTCAGCAGCTGGCGGGTGTTCTCGCTGCCTTCCAGCGCCATCCAGGTGCTGAGCAGGTAGGAAAAGCCCAACCCCTCCAGCAGCACCAGGAAAGCGAGCAGCGCGATCACCAGGAAGGGCAGCGGCTTGCGCCCGCTGTCATAGCATTTGCGCAGGTATTCGGAGTGATTCTCGAACTCGTCGGGCGACAGGCCGGTCAGGTGCTGAGCATAGTCGTGGCACAGCCGCGCTTCGGAATTGAGCCATTCGCCGTGGGTGGTTTCCGAATAGTCGCGCGACAGCCGCGACAGCTTGCCCACCAGCGGCAAGCGATAGGTAAAGTCCGTCCAGGCGAAGGTGGGGCGACGCATCAGCCAGCCCACCAGCAGCACCAGCAGCACCGCCGTAACCAGGATCATGCCGGTTACCGATTGCAGGAAAAGAAGAATTTGTTCCGCCACTTGCACCCCCCCAATGGCCGTGGATTCGCTCCGACCGCCGATTACGACCTGCCTGTGGATAAGTGTCAATGGTTAATGTCCCGGCCACCGGGATTGCCCCTTGTCGTGGGCGGCAAAGACATTACGCTATGGTGCCATGCCCACCACCACGCTCAACGCCCTGTTCCAGCACGTCGCCGTTACGGACGGGGTGACGGTGCGGGTATCGGTGAACTTCATGCCCGAACAGAGCCGGGTGGCGGCGGGCCGGTGGTTCTGGGTCTATCACATCCGCATCGAGAACGGGCGGGACGAGGTGGTGCAGCTGAAGACGCGCCACTGGCAGATCAGCGATTCGTCGGGGATGGTCAACGTGGTCGACGGCGAAGGCGTGGTGGGCGAAACCCCGGTGCTAGCCCCCGGCCAGTCGCACGACTACGTTTCGGGCTGCGAACTGACGACCAACCAGGGCGCGATGGAAGGCCACTATGCCTTCGCCCATGCCGACGGGTCGCTGTTCGAAGTGGCGATCCCGCATTTTCCATTGGATGCCCCGGCGGAGCAGTTGGGGTAATGGGATAGCCCCCCGGTCAGCGGCCTGGGCGCCGAAGGCGCAGGTTTTACATCACGCAAAGACGCAATGGCGCGAAGATGTCGACGCCCCATTCTTCGCGCCTTCGCGTCTTTGCGTGACCAAAAATAGGATGACTGCGCGCACCCGATCCTCCCCCGCCGGGGGAGGGGGACCACACGGAGTGTGGTGGAGGGGCACAGGCCAATCACGTGGAGGACCGTGCCCCTCCACCATGCTGCGCATGGTTCCCCTCCCCGTGCCGGGGAGGATTACCTTACCCGCGCAGGCGCCACGATCACCGCGTTCGCCAGCAGCAGGTCCAGCCCGTCGAGATATCCGCGCACCGTGGGATCGGCGGCGAAGCCGATGGCCAGGCCGCGACCGTTCTCCTCGGCCAGCATATAGGGCTTCCACGCCAGCTGGCGGCGGTTCTCGTCCCAGACATAGCCCGATGCGACCAGCCGGTCTTCCGGGGCATAGCGCACCACGTTCACGCCTGCCGACAGCGTCAGCGGGGTGAGCACCAGCGAGCCGTCGGCAAACACCACCGGGGTGCGGCCATCGTAACCGGCGGCAAGGAAGCTTTCGCCGTCGACCACGGTATTCAGCAGCGCGCCGGGCAGGGTGTCGGGGCGGCGCGAGCTGTCCACGATCGCCTCGCGGTATTCCGCCGCGCTGGTGATGGCCGTGCCGGGGGCCTCGTCGCCGTCCTCTTCGTCGTCCGCCGGTTCGCCGCCCAGCACCGTCTCGCGCCGGGTGGAGAACAGCGCGTTGTCGCCGCTGGAAAACTCGGTGATGGCATCGGCAAAGGTCACCAGCACCCCGCCGCCACGCACATAGGCGGTCAGCGCCGAGCGGACGGAGGCGGGCAGGGTATAGACATCGGGCACCACCACCACGTTGAAGGCGCTCAGGCGGACGCGCGCCAGGGTGCCGGTGCGGATCGCGGTGACCGGCAGGCCAAAGCGTTGCTCGATCACATAGCGGGTGGAACCGGCGGAGGAGGAGACGATGCCGTCTTCCCACAGCATGGCAATGCGCGGCGCGGCCAGCCGAACGAAGCTGTCGCTGCCCAGGTTCGGCCCGGCGTCGGTCCAGCCCGATGCCAGCGGCACGGTTTCCGCGCCCACCTGCCGGGCCAGCTCCACCAGCCGATCGAGCGAACCATCGTTGTCGGCCAAGGTGAAGACCACGGTGCCGCGCGGGAATTCGCGGCCGTTGACGGTGAAGGCGGTGTCGGTGGAGCTGCCCACCAGCCCTGCCAGCAGCGCCTGCGACACCAGCCGCACCTGGCCGCTGTCGGTCCACGGCACGGCCAGGCCGAAAGCGCCCGGCGCCTGCGCCCGGTCGGGGATCGCGCTGTCGGCCAGCACCGTGCTGCCGCTGGCAACCGTGGCGCACTGGCGGACGTCCAGCCCGCTCATCTGCCCGACAGACCAGGCGGTGGTGTCGTAAATCTCGTGCGGCAGGTCGCTCGCCCGGCGCGCTTCCTGCCCGGCGATGAAGTCTGCGGGCAGGTCCACGTCGTCGTCCAGCAGGCTGCGTACCAGCCGCGCCATCGGCTGCCGCATCGACACGGCGAGATAGCCCTGCGGGTAGGATCGGCCACAGGCGCTGGCCGGGCCGTTCACCGCGGTCACCGTCACGCCCTGCATGGCCAGCCGCCGCGCCAGCGCCTCGGCGTTCCAGCGGCGGGTGCCAAGGTCGATCACGAAGGAACCCGTCCCCACCGCGCCATTGCGCGCCGACTGGCGATAGTCGGCATAGTCTTGCAGGAACATGGCCGGGTTGCGCGCCACCGTTTCGGCGGTGGCCAGGGTGGTGACGAAGTGGTTGCGCACCCCTTGCGCATAGGTCAGCTGGGTGCCGTCGCTGCGTTGCCAGACGAGGCCGCGCGCGCTTGCCTGTTCGAAGGTCATGGCGACGGCGCCGTTCAGCGTGGGCCAGGTGTCGCCATAGCCGGGATAGAACAGGTCAAAGGTCTCGCGGGTGAAATAGGGCTGGCCCACGCGGTCCATCCAGCTGCCGATATTGCGCCCCAGCATGTCGATCCGGGCGCGCTGGGTGGGGGTGACATAGGGGTTCAGCGGGGCGGCATTGGGGGGGAAGAAGTAGGTCTCGTCCCCGCCCATCTCGTGCGCGTCGACATAGACCACCGGCTGCCAGGCGCCCACCGCCGCGACCTTGCCCTGCGTTTCGGGCTGGGTGACGGCGAACCAGTCGCGATTGAGGTCGAACAGGTAGTGGTTGGGGCGACCGCCGGGCCAGGGCTGGTCGTTGCCCGCCGAACCGGGGAAGCCCGAATCGGCAATTCCCAGCTGGGCGTAGAACGAATTGGTGAAGCGCGCGCGCCCGTCGGGGTTCTGCATCGGGTCGATGATCACCACCGAATTGGCCATGATCGTGTCGACCAGTTCGCTGCCCTGCGAGGCGAGCAGGTGATAGGCCAGCACCAGCGCGGCATCGCTGCTGGAAATCTCGTCGCCATGCACGCCGTAGGACAGCCAGGTCACCGGCACCGCGCGCTGGATCACCGCCCCGGCTTCGGCCGGGGAAAGGCCGCTGGCAAGCTGGCGCATGTCGGCCTGGATCGCGTCGATCCGCGCCATGTTGGCGGGGCTGGAAATCACCACGTAGACCAGCGGCCGACCTTCCCAGCTGCGCGCATATTCCACCACCCGCACCCGGTCCGGCGCGGCGGCGGCCAGCGCCTCCATGTAGGCGATCACCTGTTCGGGACGGCTGATCTGCGCGCCAGAGCGATGGCCCGCCACCTGTTCCAGCGTGGGAATCGCGGGGTCGAACTGGCCGTCGAGCATCGACTGCGCCGCTGCCGGAGTGGCGAGGGCGATGGTTGCGGCCAGCAGGCCGACGAACAGGCGCAGCATATATTCTCCCCTGAAACTGGTTCGCCTGCATGTCGACAGCCGTGCGCGCGGTCAAGCGCCCATCGCCGCAAGGGAGTTGCCGCGCGCCTGCCCAGCGCATAGAGGCGGGCGAGGACAAGCCCATGAAGCGCACTCACCTGCCCCTTAACGCCCTGCGCGTATTCGATGCCGCCGCCCGGCACCTCAGCTTCACCCGCGCGGCGGACGAGCTGGCGGTGACGCCTGCCGCCGTCGGCCAGCAGATCCGCGCGCTGGAGGACGTGCTGGGCGTGGTGCTGTTCCGCCGCACGCCCAAGGGGCTGGAACTGACCGACGAGGCCGAGGCCGGGCTGGACCCCTTGCGCGAAGGTTTCCTGCGGTTCGAGGAAAGCGTGCAGGCGATGCAGGCCGGGCAAAGCAGCTCCAACTATGCGCTGGCCGCTCCGCGCGAATTCTACGCCCAGTGGCTGGCCCCGCGGCTGGCGGCCTTCCGCAAGGCCCATCCCGAAGTGCGCATCCAGATCGCCGCCGACGAGGACGCCGACTTCACCGAGGCCAACCTCGATCTGGCGGTGCGCCTGATCGAGGGGCCGGGCGAGCTGGAAGGGGTGCAGCTGGAAGCATCGCGCCGGGTGATCGTCACCGCGCCCGATGCGCCGCCTGGCTGGATCACCTGGCCCACCTATCCCGCGCCCGAGGGCGAGAAGGTGGCGCTGTCGGTGGGCAGCGCCGGGCAGGCGCTCAGCTCTGCGCTGGCGGGGCTGGGCCGCGCCTGGCTGCCCTTGCCATTGGTGGCAGAGGCGCTGGCCGACGGACGACTGGTGGCGCTGAACGAGCCGGAGGATTGCCGCCGCGCCTACTGGCTGGTGGCCCCGCGCCCGCAATGGCGGCAGAAGAAGGTGAAGGCGCTGGTGGACTTCCTGGCGGGCTGCTGACCTGCAACCCGTCCTTTGGGCGATCAATCCTGCTGCCGCAGCACGTCGAGATAGGCCAGCAGGTTGGCCACGTCGCCTTGCTCGAACACGAACACCGGCATCTGGGTGGTATGGCCCACCTGCACCCCGCGCTCGAACGATGCCTCCACCGCCCAGTCGGGCAGGCGGTGCGCCGCGCGGCGCAGGCTGGGGGCATTGGGGTTGGGCGAGACGCCATCGTCGATCGCATGGCACCCGGCGCAGTTTGCCTGGGCAAATTCGCGGCCCGCAGCGGCACTGGGCGAAAGGCTGTTCGCCTCGCGATCGGTGGCGCAGGCAGCCAGCAGCAGCGGACATGCAATGGCGATCAGGGGGACGAGCATTTGCTTGAACAAGACGGCGACTCCTAGCGAACCGCGATTGCCTAGCCAGCGCGGCAGGCTGGCACAAGTGCGCCGCTGGCGCTCACCCCGTCCTTGCGGCACAAGGCGCTGGTGACCAGCCAGCCGCCCACCCTTGCCACCGCGCGTTTCACCTGCCGCCCGCTGCGCCAGGGGGACGAGGCCGCGCTGTGGCCCGCCTTCAGCGACGAGGAACACTTGCGCTACTGGTCGCGCGGGGTCTTCGACGATCGCGGGGACTTGCGCGAATACCTGTTCGATACCGGCTGGGGCGGGCGCACCTGGGTGTGCCAGCCGCATGACGGCGGGCCGCCGGTGTTCCGCATGGTGGCCAGCAGCAATATCGAGCAGGTGGCCGAGATCGGTTACATCCTGGTGCCCGGCAACGAAGGGCGCGGTATCGCCCGCGAATGCCTGTCCGCGCTGATCACTCACCTGTTCCGCCACGAACATTTCCACCGCATTTTTGCCGATGTCGATCCGCGCAATCACCGGTCCAACCGGCTGCTCGAACGGCTGGGTTTCACCCGCGAGGCGCACCTGCGCCACGCCATGAAGACGCACACCGGCTGGGCCGATACCTGGCTGTGGGGCCTGCTGGCAGATGAATGGCAGGGCTGACCGCAGGCCAGCCACGATTAAGCTTTGACGTGCCAGACCAGATATGCTGCCAAGGGGGCAGTTCAATCGAATTTGGCAATCCGGCTTCGGCCACAGGGGGTAATTACAATGACCAAGATGGTTCGTTATTCGGCCTTGCTCGCCAGCGCCGCCATGCTGATCGCGGCACCGGCCATGGCGCAGGTGCGCGATCTTGACCGCGAATCGAGCGACGTGCGCGTGTTCCAGGGCAGCGTGGACAACGCACCCGCAGTGTTCACCGTCACCGTTCCGGCGCGCAGCGTGATGGTGATCGACGTGCTGGCCAGCGGCGATCTCGATCCCGTGCTGCGCGTTACCGACGCCCGCACCGGCGAACTGATCGGAGAGGACGACGACGGCGGCGAAGGGCTCAACTCGCGGCTGCGGGTGATGGGCGAACGCGGCCGCCGGGTGCGTATCGAAGTGAACAGCTACAACGCCGAATGGGCATCGGATGGCGAAAGCTATGGCGGATCGTTCGATCTGCGGCTGGCCACCAGCGCCTATGTCGCGCCGCGCGCGGTGACTTACGGCGCGCGCGAAACCGGCAGAATCAACGGCGACGAACGCCTCTACACCATCCAGGGGGTTGCCGGCGAACTGGTGGAAATCGCGCTGATCGGCAGCGACGGGCTCGACCCGATGCTCGAACTGCGCAACCCCGGCGGCTCGTCGGTGGCCTTCAACGATGACAGCAACGGCCTCAATTCGATGATCCGCTACACCTTCGAGGAAAGCGGCACCTATACCATCGCGGCGCAGGCCTTCGGCAGCAGCAGCGGCAGCTATGTGCTGCGCGTGCGCGATCGGCAGGTGCCGGGCGCGCCCACCATGGGGACGCAGGTGATCGGCATCGGTCAGGAAGTGAGCGGCGAAGTCGCTTCGGCCTGGGGTGATGGGGCCGGCTGGGAAGAAGGCGGCGAGGTTGACGGCGCGCATGTCGATTACCGGCTGAGCGACGCGGCGATCGCGGCGATCCGCGGCGGGGAGGGCGCGGTGACCGTGCACCTCAACGCGGGTGATGCGGGCGATCCCGATTTCGGCGGCACGCTCGATCCGCTGGTCGAACTTGGCTTCGAAACGCCGCTGGGCTTCGCCTCGGTGGCGCAGGACGACGATGGCGGGGGGAACCTCAACTCGCTGTTGCCGATCGACCTTTCGGGCCTGGCTGACAGCCCGGAAATGCTCTCCGCGCTGCGCATCCGCGCGGCTGGTTTCGGCGGTTCGTCGGGCGGCTACACGCTCTCGATCACGCCGGGCCTGGAAGAACGGGTGGAATACGACTGGGCTGCCGAGGCTGCCGAAGCTGCCGCCGATGCGGTGGAAGAGGAAAGCTACTAGGCCGCACTCGCCAGCGGGCCGCAATCACGAAGGGCGGGGAGCGATCCCCGCCCTTTTTCGTGGCCACAACCCGCCGCGCGGGGTGGACAGGTGGGATCGCCTTCGCAAATATGCCATCTGAATCAATGGGCCGGGCAAGTGGGGGCACATGCCGGTCGCAACAGGGGAACATACATGCTGACTACTTCGAAATGGGCCGGGCTGGCCGCGACGACTTGCGCCCTGGCGGCGATTGCCGCGGGCGCGGCCATGGCGCAGGGCCAAACCGGGGCGCAGCCTCAGGCTGACCTGCCCTATGTCGAGGCGCGGCCCACCGATATCGGATCGTGCCGCGCGCCCACCAGCCACGCCGGGACCGACCGCGTGCTGACCTGCACCTGCCCGGCGGCGGCGGGCGACCCCAGCGCCTCTGCGGCCGTCTGGGGGACCGATGTCTACACCGCCGATTCGTACATCTGCGCCACCGCGCGCCATGCCGGGGTGATCGGCACCGGCGGCGGGCGGGTGACCTTGCAGATGCTGCCCGGCCAGGCCAGCTATGCCGGGACCAGCCGCAACGGCGTGAGTACGCGCAGCTATGGCCGTTATGGCGCCAGCTATCGCTATGTGACGACCGAGCGGCCTGTCGCCGCGCCTCCCGCGCCGCAACCTGCACCCGCCGTCATGCCCAGTGCGCCCAGCGTTCCGGTGCAGGCGGCGGCGCCGGTCGCGGGGCTGCCCGACGTGGCCTGGAGCGCGGTGACCGACCTTGCGGACTTCGACCTTGCCGGCGGTTCGTCCTCCTCGCGCCGGGCGCAGGACCTGGGCCAGTGTACCTCTGTGCCGCCCGTGCATCGCGGGCAGGCGGGCGTCCTGCTCACCTGCACCTGCCCCGCCGACCCCGGCGAAGGCCCGCCGATCTGGGGGACGCGCTACTATTCGGGCGACAGCAACGTGTGCAAGGCGGCCTTGCACGCAGGCGCGATCGACCGTTCGGGCGGGCGCGTGGCGATCATGACCATGACCGACCAGGATCGCTACGAAGGCAGCACGCACAACGGCGTCACCAGCCTGGCCTATGGCAGGACCAACCGGCTGGGCGCCTACTTCTTCGTGCGCTGAGGATTAGGGTTCGGACCCTAGTTCCCGGCGGAATCGTCCGCGCTGTCGTCCTCTGCCGGGGGCGGCGGCGGGGGCGGGCCGAAGCCGGGGCGCGGGCCGACGCCGGGATCCCAGTCGAACGGACGGGCAAAGCGGCTGCGGTCGTCGTTCTCTGCCGTCACCGCCTCTTCCTCGCCCGCCGCCACGCGCGCCTGCTGTGCGCGGCTGGCGCTGATGTAGTCGCGCGGCATGTAGTTGCCTTCGTGGCAGGCATATTCGAAGAACTGGTAGCTGTCGTCGCGCACCCAGGCCAGGCGCGTGGTCCACGGCTGGGTGTAGACCTGCGGATCGGAATAGGTCAGCTCGTGGATGATGGTGTTCGGCCCGGTCATGGTCAGCCGCTCCACCGTCATCGCCTGGTTGCTCATCGGCACGGTGTTGAAGGCAGGCACGGTCAGCGTGCCGGTGAACTGCGTGGCCATGTTGAGCGGGCTGGCCGAACGGTGCGCGGTGTCACGGGTGGCGGCATCGCCGGAGACGATGTTGGTGGTCTCGATCACCAGCGTCTTGCCTTCCCACCAGGCGCGGCTGTCGCCCATCCAGGCTTCCACCGCGGGCGCCCAGCGCGCGGCGTGCGCTTCCGCCTCGCTGCCATAGATGCGGATCACGCGGGTGCCGAGCATCTCCAGCACGATGGTGATGTAGCCGGGCGACTGGAACACGCGGATGCCGTTGTTGTAGCGGAAGGGGTACATGCTGGCGGGGAAGCCGCGGCTGACGCAGCGATCCCAGCTGTCGAAGTCGCTCACCCAGTTATAGCTCTGCCCCGGCACCCAGCCCGAGCGGCCCTGTTCGAACAGCGCCATCGCCTGCGGGGTGAGCGGCGGCAGCTGGCCGTCGGCGGGGGAGACGAGCATGGCGGTGGACTTGGCCCAGTCGGTATTCTCGAACCATTCGGCCAGCCCCTCGGTCCCGGCGGTGCCGATCCCGCTTTCGGTGGCCTCGGCAAAGTTGCCGTCGTTGCCGCGCGCGGCGGCCAGGCGGCGTTCGAATTCCTCGTCGGTCACCCAGTAACGATCGCCGTACTGCTCGGGCCGCTGGAACAGGATGTGGCCGTTGTTGATCGGCTCGATCGGCCAGGTGCCGGTGAAGTCATAGTCGCCCCAGGGCAGCCGGTCGGGCGTATAGTCGGTGGGGACGGGCGGCAGGGTGGAGAGATCGGCGGGCCGCTGCTGGGCGAGCGCGGGAGTGGCGAGCGCCAGCGTGGACACGGCAGCACATGCCATAGCGAGACGACGGAACATCGGACAAACTCTCCCCAGATTGATTTTGTCCGGTTGTAGAGGGGAAGCTGCTGGCGATCAATCCTCCCCGCGCGCATCCCCGTCCTCCACCCGCTGGCGCGACCCGCCCGGCACCGCCATGCCATGCGCCGCCATCAGCTTTTCCGCCGCCGCCTTGCGTTCGCGCATCCGGTCGATCTTGGCATTGAGGCTGGCGAGCACCTGCGCCTTGTCGCGGTGGCCGCGGCGGGCCTTTTCGCGCGCCACGGTTTCGGCGTGCATGGCCAGCAGCCGCAGCGCGTTGGGAATGTCGAAGCGGTTATCGTCCTTGGCCGTGCCGAAGCGCAGGCGGTGGAGCGTTTCCAGTTCCAGGTGTTCGTAGCCTTCGTGCAGCGCCTCGTTCCACTGGCGGCGAAACTCCGGATCGAGCTTCTTGGTCTTGTAGGCGCGGCTGGTGGAGGCCCCGGACTTGCGCGCGGCTTCCGATACGTTGGATGTTTCCGCCAGCGTATCGAGGAAGAGCCCGCGCCAATGGCGATCGAGGTCGGCCGGCTCTCCCTTTTTCTGCGATGCGCGCAGCTTGATCTGCGTTCCCATAGATTGGCGATCCCGTTTGCAGCCTGGGCGAGGCCAAAACGAAAGGGCAGCCGCCGTTGCCGGGGCTGCCCTTTCGATTCGGTCTATCGCGATGTTCCGTTTCTCTAGGCGTTTATGTCTTTAACAAACCCACGCCCGGAAACGGCTGATGTTGTTGGAGAACCCCGGCTCGACGCCGATTCCCCGACTATGACCGAATCGGTACATTCAGTGTCACGCTGTAGGAAAGGGGAAACTGTGCGTTCGCTTTAGCGCCTGCCAAAAATCCCAAACCAAATTGCCGCTATCGCCATCAGTATCTGAAGCAGGAAGAACAAGGCCACAAAGATCGGGAGAAATAAGACAAACAGCAGCATTCCTTGAGGCGTGTCGGTGGCCCAGGCGTCGAACCACTTCACTCGGTTTGTCCATCTTTCGGCTTCACCAGCTTGCCGAGCCGTTCCTTAAAGCGCGCTTCATCGTCGTCGCACTCAAGTTCGCGTGCGGCCTCTTTGAATTTATCAAGCTGGGTCGGATTCTTCTTCATCAGATGCCTTTGTGAACTTGATGCCGTGAATGGTGATGTCCTCACCCTCTATGCAGAAGAGCACCCAAATTTCCGGAGCGTCCGCGATAGGGTCACCCGCCTGTACATATAGACGAAAGTTGGGTGAGCCGCCGCGTGGAGGCTCACCAAGTTGCTCAGCGCGGCGTGACAGAAGCCACTTAAGTCCTTCCCAAGCGTCATCAAACCGTTGGTATTGGTCGCGAGCAGCATCGACAGCCGCCTCTACAGACGGCTCTTCAATAATCCCTCGAAGCTTTGCGAACGTGGCCATCGCAACCAACCTTATTCAGTTACGACGACCTTATATCTAGGCTGCGACTTTCAGCGCAACCTCGTTTGCCCACTTCCGAACGTCGTTCGTGATTGCTCCGGGGATAGAAGCAAAAATTGTGAAGAGCGGAATCTCTTCCCCTTCATCCGCAGCTTCCCAAATTTGGTCGTGCGAAAGTTCGCTGATCCGCGCAGCTGAGAACTCATTGCAGATAATTTGCGTATAGGCGTGCAAGATTTCTAAGTCTTGCTCGCTCAAAGCGTGATGGTCTGGCTGCTTAAGGGAAATGAACTCCCTAAACGATTTCCTGGAAGAGTACGGAACTTCGCGAATTGCAATCTTTCCCTCTTCCTCCAGTTCGCGCGTAGCCGCGAGAACCCGCTTAGGCACTGGGCCAAAGCGACGCTTGACATAACCGTCAGTTGTAATTGACGTCCCATGGTCGCGGTAAGAATGACAGTCCGCAAACCACAAAATTTTGTTCAGGCGCACTGCTCCGAGCCGCGACGAGTCATCGCAGCACTCAATGACGTAGTGCAATGCCTCCTTAAGCTTCTCGTTTGCCACCTTGTTCTCCAATCGTTCTCATTTTCATCTTGACATATAATGATTCGAGGTTATTGGCGCAACCGCCATGTTGGAACAAAACGGGATCATAGCTATAATCCACAGCTTTGTGACGTACATTTGCACCAAGTTGTTAAGTTCCTGTTGAACGATTGCGCTTGTTCTTTGTTCGCCATCTCGTCGGGCGGCGAGAGCGTTTTGACCGACAGAATGGGCCTCTACTCACTAATCAGAGATATGTGATGCGCTTGCCAGCGATGCCCTTCACAGCGTTCACGGCACGAGCACGATCATCAACGCCGTTGGCGATACGGTTGTTATAGCGGAACTCGAACTCCGCCAGATAGCGGTGCAAGTGCTGCTCTGCGCAATGCTGGTACACGCCGCGCATACCGCGCTTAAAGATCGAGAACGCGCCTTCAACGGTGTTGGTGTGGATGGTGCGGTCGTTCAGATCGACGTACTGGAAAGCGGCGTGGGTGGTGGTGCCATGCTCGGCAAACTCGCGGCCAATC
This sequence comes from Erythrobacter sp., assembly GCA_020446625.1. GTDB lineage: Bacteria > Pseudomonadota > Alphaproteobacteria > Sphingomonadales > Sphingomonadaceae > Alteraurantiacibacter. Next base: position 14,586 of record JAGREI010000146.1, on the reverse strand, counting down.
TTGCGGTACATCTTGGCTTCGTCCGTCATAAGGCGGGCTTCACGGCTGATGTTGTTCAACACAATCGGGTGGATGGTGTCAGCGGTGGCGCTGTCGAACTTGAACCAACGGCTCTGGCCGCTCTCGCGGTCCACCAGTGCGAGAACGCCGTGCTTGTGGGCGGTGCCGCGACGGGTGGGAACGTCACGCTTGAAGCCGATGTAGGTTTCGTCAACTTCGACCGCGCCGCCGTTGCCGCCAAAGGGCTGCGCTAGATCGCCAGAACGCATGGCTTCGCGGATACGGTGGGCGAGGAACCAAGCCGACTTGTACTGGACTTCGAGAACGCGGCTAAGCTGGTGGGCGCTGATGCCTTTCTTGCTGGAAACCATCAGGTGAACGGCCTGGAGCATCTTGGTAAGCGGCAGGCGGGCATGTTCAAACACGGTGCCGACTTTGGCGGTGAACTGCTTGCGGCACTCGCCACACTTCTTGAGGCCGTGGCGCACCTTGCCTTCCGGGTTCTTCTTGCTGGCCTTGGAACGAACGCCAGACAGGTCGTACACGCGACCGCCAACGGTGCCACAGTGCGGGCAGATCACTCCATTGGCCCACACGATGCTCTCAAGGTACTCGAAAGCCTTGGCTTCGTCGTGGAAATGCGGGGAAGAGAGAACCGACATGGTGAAATGCTCCGTTGTTGAGCATTATCTACCACTTAGCCGTGGGTTTGTAAAGTGCATAATCGCCTTTCTCTAACCAAACAGCGTGACGATGTCAAATGAAAAGTGCCAGATAGGTTATTTTGTAGGACTTGCTCCCATGTCCCGCCTGCCCTAATCGCTGCAAAACGCTTCGGGAATTTCCATGCTTCGCGGATTGTACAACTGGACCCTGGCCAAGGCCGCGCACCCCCATGCGGTGTGGTGGCTGGGCCTGTTCGCCTTTGTCGAGGCGAGCTTCTTCCCCATTCCGCCGCATCCCCTGCTGGGGCTGATGTGCCTGGCAGAGCCGAAGAAGGCGGTGCGCTTTGCCGCGGTCGCCACGCTGGCTTCGGTGGCGGGCGGGCTGCTGGGCTATGCCATCGGTTGGGGGCTCTACGATACCGTGGGGCAGGACCTGCTGCGCCTGCTGGGGCTGGAGCAGAGCTTTCCGCAGGCGGCCTGCTACTTGCGCGAATACGGGGTGGAAATCCTGATCGTGAAGGGCGCCACGCCGATCCCCTTCAAGCTGCTGACCATCACCGCGGGTTTCATCGGCATGGCGCTGGTGCCGTTCATCCTCGCCAGCCTGGTCAGCCGTTCGATCAGCTTCATGATCGTGGGCGTGCTGTTCCGCCTGTTCGGCGCGCCGATCAAGCGGTTCATCGACAAGTACCTGGGCCTCGTCACGGTGGGCTTCGTCGCCGTGGTGATCGCCGGTTTCGTGGTGTTGGCCTATGTCGACGGCGGAGACGAAGACACCAATGCGGCTTGCGCGCAGGCCACCATGCCCACACACGGCGAACTGCGATAATTCGACTTTCCTCGAAATAAGGCTTGCCCGGCCCAACAATCATTTCGATAAATATCGAAATGAACGCGAATCAGGCCATTCCCGCGCTCGGCGCACTGGCGCAGGAGCATCGTCTTGCCACCTATCGCCTGCTGGTGCAGGCGGGGCCGGATGGCCTGGCCGCCGGAACGATTGCCACGCGGCTGGCGATTCCCGCTTCCTCGCTGTCGTTCCACCTTGCCCAGTTGGCGGAGGCGGGCCTCGTCAGCCAGCGCCGCGCGGGGCGCAGCGTGATCTATGCGGCCGACTTTGCCGCCATGAACGCGCTGCTCGGCTTCCTGACCGAGAATTGCTGCGCGGGTGAGGATTGCACGGCCGCAGCGCCGCTGTGCCAGGCTGGTGCCGACTGATGGCCCTGTTCGAACGCTGGCTGTCGCTGTGGGTCGCGCTGGCCATTGGCGCGGGCGTGGTCTTGGGCCTTGTCGCGCCGGGGCTGGTCGAGAGCATGGCCGCCTTGCAGGTGGCTTCGGTAAACCTCGTCGTCGCCGTGCTGATCTGGGCGATGATCTACCCGATGATGGTGGCGGTGGATTTCGCTTCCATCCGCGACATCGGGCGGCGGCCCAAGGGGCTGATCATCACCGTGGCGGTCAACTGGCTGATCAAGCCCTTCACCATGGCGGCGCTGGCCGTGCTGTTCTTCCACCACGTCTATGCCGGGCTGATCGAAGGCGACCTGGCGAACCAGTATGTGGCGGGGCTGATCCTGCTGGGCGCGGCGCCTTGCACGGCCATGGTCTTCGTCTGGTCGCAACTGACGCGGGGCGATCCGGCCTATACCCTGGTGCAGGTTTCGATGAACGACCTGATCATGGTGGTGGCCTTCGCCCCGATCGTGGCGCTGCTGCTGGGCGTCACCGACATCGCCGTGCCGTGGGAAACGCTGCTGCTTTCGGTCTTGCTCTACGTGGTGATCCCGCTGGCGGCGGGCTGGCTGACGCGGAGCCGCGTGATCGCAAGGGCTGGCGGCGACGGCCAGGCGGTCGACCGCTTCACCGCGCGGCTGAAGCCGTTCTCGATCATCGGCCTGCTGGCCACCGTGGTGCTGCTGTTTGCCTTCCAGGCCGCGACCATCGTCAGCCAGCCGCTGCTGATCGCGCTGATCGCCGTGCCGATAGTGATCCAGTCCTACGGCATCTTCGCGCTTGGCTATGCAGCCGCCTGGGCCTGGCGCGTGCCGCACGCGATCGCTGCCCCCTGCGCGCTGATCGGCACGTCGAATTTCTTCGAGCTGGCGGTGGCCGTGGCCATCGGCCTGTTCGGCCTCACCAGCGGCGCGGCGCTGGCCACGGTGGTGGGGGTGCTGGTGGAAGTGCCGGTGATGCTGTCGCTGGTGGCGCTGGCCAGCCGGACGCGGGGGAGCTTTCCGGACGCCTAGCTGTTCGTGATGGACACCATGCGGGAAGCCTGCAACCCTGTGACGCTGCTCCGGCACCAGGCCCACTGAAAGCTGGCCAATATCCCTTTACCGTTCTTGCAAATTTTCCCCTCAGCCCCGAAGGTTGCCGCCGGACAACGCAAGGGGGCAGGCGGTCAATGCGTAACGGGTTGGTACTGGCAGGCGCTCTGGCACTCGCGCTGCCCTATGCTGTCCAGGCGGGCGATACCGAGGATTTCGCCAGCTGCGATGGAATGCGCAAGCCGGGCCGCGATGACGACGGTATGCGCGGCGTTGCCAGCAGTTCCGACATGCGCGGGATCAACCGCGAACGCGCCCCGGCACGGGTGATCGCCAATTGCACCAGCGTGCTGGAAGGCGACCGCATTCGCAGCCACCAGACCTTGCGCCGCGCCCACGTGCTGCGCGCGCGTGCAGCGGCCTATCTCCAGACCGGCCAGCCGGAACTGGCGCTGGCCGATCTCGCGGCGGCGCGCGCCCAGGTGGCGGACCGGCATGACGATCCGTTCTTCCAGCGCAGCATGGGGCTCTCTTTCGATCTGCTCGAAGCGATTGCCATGGCGCTGACCGGCGATACCGAGCGCGCTGCCACGCTGGCCAGCAATGCGGCAAGCGCACGTCCCTTCGCCCTGCAAGTCCAGCTCGCCTCGGACGTGGTCTTGCGGCAGGTGGCGCCAACAGCGCAAACCTCGCAAAGCCTGATGCAGATTTCACCCACTGCCCGCCAGCAGGCCATCCCGCGCTTGCTGACCGCCCTGCGCTTTGCCGAGGCGGTCGACTGGGGCGAGCGCGAAGGGCTGTTTGCGAGCCAGCCCGATCCCGAGGTGCCGGTGGCGGCGCTGATCGGCAACCGGCAGGCCGAACAGGCGCTGGTGCGCAGCCTGTCCGGGCTGACGATCCGTGCCGATCTGGCCTATGCCCTGGCGGCCACGGGTGACGTGGAGCGGGCGCAGGCGCTGGTTGACGGCCTGCGCGCGCTGCAATCTCCACCCGAAGGCGGTTCGACCGGAGTGAGCGTGCTGCCCTTGCTGCTGAGGTCAGCCGTGATCGACCGCAGGATCGCCATGGCCGAGGCGCGCACGGCCATTGCCAGGGGCGAATACGAACCGGCGGCGGAACTGGTATCCAGGATTCGCGCAGATGACGGGCCATTGATCGCAGAACTGCACGATGCCCTGGCAGCGCTGCGCCCTGAGGAAATTGCGCCGGAACCGGCAACCGCCACTGGCCTTGCGGAAGCAGAGGCTGCCGCCGTGCCGGAGGAACCGGCTGCGCCCAGCCAGATTGCGTCCGTCGCCATCGCGGATCCCGCCCGCGACATGGGCGCGCTGCGCCTGCTGGCCTTCCAACTGCAATTCCCGCCCGAAACCACGCGCTCGGTGATCGACTACGAACGCTCTCGCCCCAACATCCTCGGCGCGCTGGTGGGTGGTGCCTTGACCCTTGGCACCAGCCTGCTTGGCGGGATCGAGCGTACTGCCGGTTTCCGCTCCACCGACAACGAGGATGGCACGGTAACGGTCGAATTCACCGGCAACACGCTGTCCGCCCCGATGGTGGAGGAAATGACCCTGCTGCGCGCTGCCGAACTGGCTGGCGCAGCGCAGATGCCCTACTTCGAGGTGGTGGGGCGCGAGGACTACATGCGCTACCTGGTGCAGACGCAGTACAACGTCGAGATCAACCGTACTGCCACCGGCTACAAGACCGAACTGGTCATCCGGTTCCACGACGATCCGCAGGCAAGCCCCTTCATGCTCGAAGCGGTCGATGTCATCGATCACCTTGGCCCCTTGTACTACGAACAAGGGTGACGCGAAGCTTGCCTAGTTAGGCTGCGCGCACTGCGAACGGTCGCCCGCCTGGCAGGCGGCGACGCGGCGGCGCCATTGTTCCATCTGTGCTTCGTATTCGCGGTTGCGCCGGTCCGCCTCGGCCTGGGTGGCGGCGAGGCGATCCTGGTAGGCTTGCTGCTCGCCGTCGATGCGGGCCTGCCGGTCAGCCCATTCGGCGTCCTGCCGCTGGCGTTCGGCCTGCAATGCAGCTTCGGTCTGCGCTTCCATCGCCTGGTTTGCCGCGGCCACCCCCTGGTCGGGGTTGGGGCAGGCTTTCTCGTTGCAGCCTTGCGCCGTTGCGGCCGTTGCCAGCGCGGTCGAAGCGATCAGGGCGAGAGTGAGCACGGCACGCATGGCGAGACCTCCGGTTGGACTGGTGGGGAAACGCTTCTGCCGGTCAGATGATCCCGACTGCCTTGCCTGCACGTTCGAACATGCCGAGGATGGTCTCGACCTCCTCCTCCGAGTGTTCGGCGCACAGCGAGCAGCGCAGCAGCGTCATGTTGGCGGGCGTCGCAGGCGGGCGGGCGAGGTTGACGTAGAGCCCTTCGTGCAGCAGCGCCTCCCACATGGCCGCGCCGCGTTCGAGGTCCGGCATGATGACGGCGACGATGGCGCTTTGCGGTTCCGCCGTGCCCAGCTTGAAGCCCAGCGCGGTGAGGCCGCCGTGGAGCCGCTTGGAATTCTCCCACAGGTGCGCGCGCTTGTTCGAACCGTGCATCAGCTTGCGGATCGAGGTGGCGGCGGTGGCGACCACCGAGGGCGGCAGGCTGGCGGTGAACACGTAGGGGCGGCAGACCAGCCGCATTATCTCGAACTTGGGGTGGTTGGACACGCAGAAGCCGCCCACGGTGCCAACGCTCTTGGAGAAGGTGCCGATGATGAAATCGCACTGGTCGATCACGCCCGCCGCTTCGCAGACGCCGCGGCCATGCTCACCGATGAAGCCCATTGAGTGCGCCTCGTCCACCAGCACCATGGCGCCGTTGTCCTTGGCCACCTTCACCATCTCGGCCAGCGGGGCGATGTCGCCCAGCATCGAGTAGACGCCTTCCAGCACCACCAGCTTGCCCGCACCTTCGGGAATGCGCTTCAGGCGCTTTTCCATCGCCTCGATATCGTTGTGCTTGAAGGGGACGACTTCGGCATCGCCCATCTTGCAGCCGTCCCAGATGCTGGCGTGGCTGTCGATGTCGAGCACGATGTAATCGCCCTTGCCGGCGATGGTGGAGATGATCCCGAGGTTGGCCTGGTAGCCGGTGGAGAACACCATGGCGTGATCCATGGCGTAGAATTCCTTCAGCGCATCTTCCACCGCGCGGTGGCCCTGGTAGGTGCCGTTGAGCACGCGGCTGCCGGTGGTGCCGGCGCCGAAGTTGTCGAGCGCATCCTTGCCCGCCTGGATCACGTCCGGGTCGAAGGTCATGCCCATGTAGTTGTAGGTGCCCAGCAGGATGGTGTCGCGCCCGTTGCACACCGCACGGGTGGGGCTGAGCACGCGTTCCATCACCAGGCTGAACGGGTCTTCCACCCCGCTGGCCAGCAGGTTCTCGCGCACGGCGATGATCTCGTCGAACTTGCTGAACAAGTCCTTCTCTGCGGTCTCGCTCATCGGTGTCTCAGCCCTTGGCCTGCGCGGCCACGGCGTCGACCAGCTGGCCGAACCGCTCGATCTCGGCCTGCTGGTTCATCGAGATGATGATGTCGAACTCGTCCTCGATCGCGGCGACGAAGTCCATCACCGTCAGGCTGTCGAACTCGAGGTCGGCAGCGAAGGTGGTGACATCGGTGATCGCCACGCCCTTCTTGTTGAAGGGTTCGATGATCGATCGGATGGTGGTGTCGACTGCGGCGCGGTCCATCGGCAAGCAATTCCTTGGTTGGTAAGCCGTGCCCCCATAGGGCATGGCAGGCCCTGCGGCAAAGCTTTCGCGTGGCCGCTTGTCAAGCGCCCGCGCTGCTGGCAGCAGGTGTCATCCAAACGTCATACGGGGGCATGGGAGTGTTTATGGCGGAGAGTGAAGGGCAGCAGAACGAGCAGCCACCGCGTCCCGTCGCGACGCCATCGAACATGTCGCCTTCCGGCTATTCCAACCACGCGATCCATCTGGTGCGCACCTTGCAGCAGATGACGCTGACCATGAGCCAGATGGCCGACCAGAAGGCGTCGATCCTGATGGGTGCCACCTTCGTGGTCTTCACCATCTCTGTGGGGCAGGTGCGGAACGGCCACGTGCCGTGGGCGGTGGGCGTGCTGGCGCTGTTCGCCTTCATGTCGGCGCTGTGCGCTGTGTTTGCCGTGCTGCCGTCGGTCAGCGGGCCGAAATCGGCCAAGCTCAACGACGGCAAGGCGAACAAGCTGTTCTTCGGCTTCTTCGTCCACATCCCGGAAGAGGAATGGGTGGATTCGGTGCTGGCCGAGATGAAGTCCGACGAGACGACCTTCCGCACAATGCTGCACGACATCTACCAGAACGGGCAGGTGTTGCAGCGCAAGAAGTACAAGTTCCTGGTCTACGCCTACAAGACCTTCATGCTCGGGCTGACGCTGACCCTGATCACCTTCGCGGCGGAGATGGCGTTCTTTCGCTAGGCAGCTTCGGCCTGGTCCACCAGTCCCTTCACCGCAGCCATGAACGGCCCGATGCTGACTGGCTTCGACAGGTATCCTTCGGCCCCCGATTCGCGGATCCGTTCCTCGTCGCCCTTGCCGGCATAGGCGGTGACGGCCAGCACCGGCACGCTGGCAAGATCGGCATCGAGCTTGAGCGTGGCGATCAGGTCCAGCCCGGAAACGTCCTGCAACTGGATATCCATCACCACCAGGTTGGGGCTGAAGTCGCGCGCCCGCTCGATCGCCAGGTTGCCATCGGCGCAGGGTTCCACGGCAAAACCGCCTGCGCGCAGCACGTCGCAGAAAAGCTTGCGGTTGAGATCGTTGTCCTCGACAACGAGGATCCGTTTCGTCATTGCGCCCCCAAAGGGTCCACCCGGAACTTTGCGCCCGGCGGATCGTCCGTCCAGTCCATATCGCCCTATCGGAATGCTGACAATTCATAACGCAGGTGGAGATTCGGTTAAGCAGGCGTCCGCGCTGGCGCTGGGTGCGCTCGGCTGGGTGCTGGGCGACCAGCCTCGCGCGCAGCGGTTCCTCGACCTGACCGGCCTGACGCCCGATGGCTTGCGCGCCGCGATTGGCGAGGAATCGACGCATCGCGCGGTGTTCGAATTCCTGCTGGCGCACGAGCCGGACCTGCTGGGCGCGGCAGAGGCGCTGGACCTGCCGCCCGAACAGCTGGCGGCTGCGGCACGGGAACTGGCGCGATGAGCCGCCCCCTGGTCGTCACCGATTGCGACGAGGTGCTGCTGCACATGGTGCGCCACTTTGCCGAATGGCTCGATCGCGAGCACGGCATCGCCTTTTCGCTGCAAGGCGATCCCTTCGTGCAGTCGATGCGCCGCAACGATGGCCAGCCGCTGGGCGAGGCCGAGGTCTGGGGCCTGCTGGGCGGGTTCTTCGACACCGAGATGGCGAGCCAGCAGCCCATCGCGGGCGCAGTGGCGGCGATCACCGAATTGCAGCGCGAAGCCGACGTGGTGGTGCTGACCAATCTGGGCGACGAACGCAACGAAGCGCGCAAGCGGCAGCTGGAAGCGGTGGGGATTCACGCCCCGGTCTATACCAATCTCGGTCCCAAGGGCGGGCTGTTGCAACGGATCGTGGCCGAGCACGGCGCGTCCCGCGCGGTGTTCATCGATGACATCGCCCAACACCACAAGTCCGCCAGCGAGCATGTGCCGCACGTCCACCGGCTGCACTTCTGCGGCGAACCGGCGATCGCGCCGCACATCCCCTGCGCGCACAGCAAGGGCCACGCCCATGCGCGGATAGACAACTGGGCCGATGCTCTGCCATGGATCGTCGAGACCCTGCATTCGGAAGGGCATGGAGAAGGCTGAATGAGCTACGACGCGCGTTTGCAGGAACTGGGCCTGGTGCTGCCCGAAGTCTCGCCGCCGCTGGCCAGCTATGTGCCGGTAATGGTGGCGGGCGACATGGCCTTCGTTTCGGGCCAGCTCCCTTTCATCGACGGCAAGCTGGTGACCGGCACGCTGGGCAAGGACGTGGAGCTTGACCTGGCGATTGCCGCCGCGCGGGCCTGCGGGCTGATGGTGCTGGCGCAGCTGCGCGCCGCGCTGGGATCGCTCGACCGGGTCAGCCACGTGGTCAAGCTGGGCGGCTTCGTCGCCTCGACTCCCGATTTCACCGATCAGCACAGGGTCGCCAACGGCGCTTCGGACCTGATGGCCGAAGTGTTTGGCGATGCCGGCCGCCATGCCCGCGCCGCCGTGGGCGTACCCAGCCTGCCGCTGGGTGCAGCGGTGGAAGTCGATGCAGTGATCGCGCTCAAGGCCAGCTGACCGGGCCATGGCAGACCGCCTCGCCGCGCTGTCGAAAGTCCCCTACGCCCACCGCGGGCTGCACGATGCCGCCACGCCGGAAAACTCGCTCGCCGCCGCGCGCGCGGCCATCGCCAGGGGCTTCGGCATCGAATGCGACGTGCGCAAGAGCAGCGACGGGCGCGCCATGGTGTTCCACGATGCCCAGCTCGATCGCCTGACCGGGCGCGAGGGGGACATGGGCGGCCTGCCGGTGGGCGAACTGACCACGATCAGGCTGACCGGCAGCGAGGAATGCATTCCCACCCTGCGCGACCTGCTCGACCTGGTGGCGGGGCAGGTGCCGCTGCTGATCGAGGTGAAGATCGACAGTGGCCGGCAGATCAACCCGCTGTGCCGCGCGGTGCGGCGCGACCTGGAAGGCTATGCCGGGCCGGTGGGCGTAATGAGTTTCGATCCGCGCGTCCCCGCCTGGTTCGCCTTGCGCGAACCCGAGATTCCGGCGGGACTGGTGGTAACCGAGGAAAACGCCCGCACGCTGATGAAGGCCATGGCCCTGCGCACCATGGCGGCGCACTCGCCCGCCAGCTTCCTCGCGCTCGACGTGCGCGACCTGCCCAGCCGCATTGCCAGGAAGGCGCTGGCCAGGGGGCGCCCGCTGTTCAGCTGGACCGTGCGCAGTGCCGAGCAGCTGGAAACCGCGCTGGCGGCAGGCGCGCAGCCGATCATGGAAGGCGCAGGGGTGGCGGCCTGGGAGGCCGGACACTAGATTGGCCCGCATGGCCGACAGTCCGCTCTCCGTCCGCTTGGCAGGCTCTGTTGGCGAAGTGGACGCGGCCGCCTGGGACGCCCTGGCGGGCAGCGACAATCCCTTCGTCAGCCATGCTTTCCTCAGCCTGCTGGAAGAATCCGGCTCGGTCGGTCCTGGCACCGGCTGGACGCCCGCGCCGTTGCTGCTGGAAAGCGAGGGCGGCACCTTGCTGGGCGCCTTGCCCGCCTATGCCAAGGGCCACAGCCAGGGCGAATACGTGTTCGATCACGGCTGGGCCGATGCCTGGCATCGCGCGGGCGGGCGCTATTACCCCAAGTTGCAGATCGCGGTGCCGTTCACGCCTGCCACCGGCCCGCGGTTGCTGCTGGCCGATCCGGCGTTGGCCGTGCCGCTGCTGCGCGCTGCCGAACAGGTGGTGGACCAGCACCACTGGTCCAGCGCCCACGCCACCTTCGTCGAACCGGCGCAGCAGCCGCTGTTTGCCGAGGCGGGCTGGCTGCGGCGCGAGGACATCCAGTTCCACTGGCACAACCGCGGCTATGCCAGCTTCGACCACTTCCTTTCCACGCTGACTTCCCGCAAGCGCAAGGATCTGCGCAAGGAGCGCGCTGCCGCCAACGAACAGGTTGAAATCATTAGCCTTACCGGAGCCGAAATCCGCCCCGAACACTGGGACGCCTTCTGGCTGTTCTACCAGGACACCGGGTCGCGCAAATGGGGTTCGCCCTATCTCACCCGCGCGGCTTTCGACCTGATCGGGGAACGCATGGCGGACAAGGTGCTGCTGCTGCTGGCGCTGGAACAGGGCCGACCGATCGCCGGGGCGCTGAATTTCATCGGGGAGGAGGCGCTCTACGGGCGCTATTGGGGGTGCCTGGCGGACAGGCCATTCCTGCACTTCGAGCTATGCTATTACCGCGCCATCGACGCGGCCATCGAGCGGGGCCTCAAGCGGGTGGAGGCGGGCGCACAGGGCGGTCACAAGCTGGCCAGGGGCTACGAACCCGAGGCGACCGTGTCGATGCACTACATTGCCGATCCGGGCTTCCGCGCAGCCGTGGCGGACTTCCTCGATCGCGAGCGGCGGGGCATCTCGATGGACCGGCTGTACCTGGCCGATCGCACGCCCTTCCGCAAAGGCCGGAACCCGGCCTAGGTCAGGCGGCGCGCGCGTCGCCCTGCCGCAGCCATTCGCGGGCGCGACGCTGGGCGTCGGCAATCTCGGCGGCGGTCATTTCGTCGGACACGTCGGCGCGGCACCAGGCGGCGGCCTCGTGGCCCTTGGCCGCAGCGAGGTTGAACCACTTGTGCGCTTCGATCAGGTCGCAGTCCACGCCGTGGCTGCCGGTGGAATAGGCCACCCCCAGATCGTAATAGGCATTGGTGTCGCCCTGCGCGGCACCGGCAAGGCAGCGTGCCACCAGCATGTCGGCCGTCTTTTCGTCGGCCGCTTCAACCTTCGCGAATGTTTCGATCCTGGCAAGTTCCATGACCGTAGGTCTCCCCTGTTCGTCTCGCGGGACCCCATGCCCGCCCCCGGACTGACCGGATGAGCCAATGTTTTGACGAACGTGGTCAAGAAAAGGTTAACGCCGGGGCGAAATTCTTTTCCCCCAAGCCTTTCGGCTTTTTACGGATTGCCGCTTGTGCCGCCTATCCCCGGAGCCTATAGGCGCGCCCCATGGCGGCTTCCGCAGGTGGTGAGACAGAATCCCGGCAAATCGGGTCGGTCACCTCCCTGTTGCAGGGGAAGGTGCCCCGGTTCGGGATTCGGAGTAACTGAATGGCAACCGCCACCCATGACGACATCGATATCCTCGCCAAGGCCAAGCGCGCCCTGCCCGCCGACTACGCGCCCAGCGACGATGAAGAATACATGTCGGACAAGCAGCTGAACTACTTCCGCGTGCTCCTGCTCGAATGGAAGAAAAGCATCGTCGCTGCCTCGGAAAACACCTTGCAGAACTTGCAGGACGGCCCGATCCGCGAGCCCGACCTCAACGATCGCGCTTCCAGCGAGACCGACTGGGGCATCGAGCTGCGCACGCGTGACCGGCAGCGCAAGCTGATCTCCAAGATCGATTCCGCCATGCGCCGCATCGACGCGGGCGAATACGGCTGGTGCGAAGTCACCGGCGATCCCATCGGCATCAACCGCCTGATCGCCCGCCCCATCGCCACCATGACCGTGGAAGCCCAGCAGGCGCACGAACGGCGCGAAAAGATCTCGCGCGACGATTGACCCATCCTGGGACGGTCCTGAACGGCCCGGCAGGTCTTAACGAGTGGTTAGCCAATTGCGGCGCAACGCAGGGCCTGCACACGGGCGGCTATCCGCTGGGTGCAGTCGAGCCAGTACCGCAATTCATTCGATGGGCCACACGCCATGAGCAATGTCGAAACCCGCCAGGTCGATCGCGACAGCCTGTTCCTTCTCGCGCAGCTGCGCGTCGACGGGCATGACCAGGTCTACCGCGTCAAGGTGCGCAACCTTTCGGCAGGCGGCATGATGGCCGAAGGCGAAGTGCGGGTGCTGCGCGGCGCGCTGGTGGAAGTGGAACTGCGCAACCTCGGCTGGGTCGAAGGCACCGTGGCCTGGAAGCAGGACAACCGCTTCGGCATCGCCTTCGTCGACGAGATCGACCCCAAGCTGGCCCGCGGGCAGGTTACCGGCAGCACCGTGCCGCCGCAGGTCCGCGCACTGGCCACCGGCGCCGATCCCGAGCGCAAGTTTCGCAAGATCTGACCCAAGCACGCGGTTGATGCCGTGCGTCGAGGGGCGTAGTCCTCGACCACGATGCTGCGCCGTCCGCTCTTCCTGATCCTGCCGCTGCTGGCGAGCCTTGCGGCCTGCGGGTCGAACGATACCGGCGAGCTGGATATCGCGCTGGTGGGGACCGAGGAGGGTGCGCTGACCACCAGCCTGCGGCTGTCCGAATCGGCGCAGCTGGTGCGCGCGGCCACGCAGACCGGGCTGGTGACGCTCAACGAACGCGGCGAAGTGGTGCCCGCGCTGGCCGAGACCTGGCTGCCCACCGAGGACGGCCTCAGCTACATCTTCCGCCTGCGCCAGGGCACCTGGCCCGACGGCAGCGAAATGACCGCCGCCAGCGCGCGCGATGCCTTGCAGGAGGCGCTCGACGGGCTCGAAGGCACTTCGCTCGCGCGCGACCTGGCGCCGATCAGCGAAGTGCGCGCCATGGCCGGGCGGGTGATCGAGATCCAGCTGTCGACCCCCGAACCTTACCTGCTGCAACTGCTGGCCCAGCCCGAACTGGCGCTGCGCCAGCCGGGTGGGGAAACCGGGCCGATGACGCTGGTCCAGGGCGAGCAGGGCGTGCTGCTGGCAATGAAGCCCCCGCGTGATCGCGGCCTGCCCGACGAGGAAGACTGGCAATCCGAAGTGCGCCCGCTGCGGCTGCTGATCGGCCCCGCCGCCGATGGCATCGCCCGCTTCGACAATGGCGAGGCGGCGCTGGTGATGGGCGGGACGTTGGGCTCGCTGCCGCTGGTGGAGACGGGGCCGCTGTCCTCCGGCACCTTGCGCATCGACAATACCTTCGGCCTGTTCGGCTTGCAGGTGCTGTCGGACGAGGGCCTGCTGGGCGACGATGGCGTGCGCGAAGGGCTGGCCATGGCGATTGACCGCCCGGCGCTGCTGGATCGCTACAACATCGGCGGCTGGCGGCCCACCACGCGGCCCGTATCGCCGGGGTTGCCGGGCGAGCCGGGGCTGGTCAACGAACGCTGGGAAGGCGAATCGATCGACGACCTGCGGGCGCAGGCCGCCGCGCGCATCAGGAACTGGCGCAGCCAGCACGAGGATGGCGACCTGTCGCAGCCGGTCGAGATCGCGCTGGCCCTGCCCGCCGGTCCTGGCTGGGACAGGCTCTATCGCGACCTGACCGAGCAGCTGGCCACCATCGGCCTGCGGCTGATCCGGGTGGAGGACGCGCGCCGCGCGGACCTGCTGCTGGTGGACCGGGTGGCGCGCTATCCCGCGCCGCGCTGGTTCATGAACCAGTTCCACTGCTCGCTGGCGCGCGGCCCCTGCGACGAGGAAGTGGATCAGCTGGTGGAGACCGCGCTGGCCGAACCCGATCCCGCCGCGCGCGCCCGCCTGCTGGCGCAGGCAGAGGCGCAGTTCACCCTTGCCAATGTCTACATTCCCATCGGTTCGCCGCTGCGCTGGTCGCTGGTGCGCGGCAGCGTCAACGGCTTTGCGCCCAACGCCTATGCCTTCCATCCCTTGCCGGAGATGGCACTGATCCCCAGATAAGGCGTGAAGGAGGGCTGTTGCCTGATGGTTGAACACGTCCAGCGTCCCAATGCCCGTGCCGTTCCCATGACTGCCGATCTCCCGCTCGGCACCGATCCGCATTCGGTGCGCCGCCGGATCGAGGCGATGGAACAATTGCTCGAACGCGCCTTCGTAATTCCCGGTGTGCGAATGCCGGTGGGGCTCGACGCGGTGATCGGGCTGGTGCCGGTGCTGGGCGACGTGGTCGCCATGGGGCTGGGTGCCTGGATCGTCTGGGAAGCGAAGAACCTGGGCCTGCCCAAGTGGAAGCTGCTGCGCATGGCGGGCAATGTCGGGGTCGACTTCGCGCTGGGCGCGGTGCCGGTGGCGGGCGACCTGTTCGACT
>JAGREI010000145.1:3194-5596 GCA_020446625.1 Erythrobacter sp. | reverse complement strand
CGTCAACTGCCGCATCTTCCCCGGCCACGACCCGGTGGACATCATGGCCGAGCTGGCCGGGGTGATCGACAACCCCGCGATCAGCATCAGCCGCGCGCGCACCGACAAGCCGCTGGCGCTGTCGCCGCCGCTCGACCCGGCGATCATCGGGCCGATGGAGCAGTTGAGCGAGCAGTATTTCCCCGGCGTGCCGGTGATCCCGGCCATGTCGACCGGGGCGACGGACGGGCTGTACCTGTCGGCAGTCGGCATCCCCACCTACGGCGTGCCCGGCCCCTGGGGCGATCCCGACGGCAACGGCGCGCACGGCCTCAACGAACGGATCGAAGTGCGTTCGGTGATGGTGGGCCGCGATTACCTGTTCGACCTGGTGAAGGCGCTGGCGGAGTAGTCCGCCGGAAGCCGGAAATGAAAATGGCCGCTCCAGGGGGGTGGAGCGGCCATCTCAAGGCCCGGAAGCGGGGGGGGAGGGGAGAGGGTGCCTCCGGACCGCTGTCTAACAGAAGCGCCGTAGCGCGTCTGGACGAGGCGCATATGGCGATGGCGCGCGGTTTATCCAAGTGCGAAATTGGTCAGAGGTGTTGCGTCTGATGCAACATTCAGTTGCATGGCGCTCACCATCTGGCTGGTCGAAAACGGGCCGAACTGTCTGAAAAACCGCCTGAAACTGGTGAAGGACCGGGTAAAACGGTGAAGGGGAGGCGCGCACCTCCCCTTCGGATCGCCCCGACGCCTCGCGACTGGCGCCGAGGCAAACATGGTGCTGTTGCCCCTAGCTGGCGTGCGCAGCCGTGATGGCGGCGGTACGCATTTCCGCGATCTGCACCGCGGCCCGCTCGATCAGCTCTTCGCGGCAGGCGCGCTGCCTCGCGGAGGCGAAAACCGAATAGACCGGTGCGCGCTCGCAGGCTTCGCGGGCGGCCACGGCCACCCGGTCTTCCAGCTCGGCCAGGTGGGCATCGTTGGTCAGGTCAAGATCGGCGGCCGAAACCTCGATCGAAACCGTCCGTGCTGCGGCAGGCATGGGCGCGCCTGCCATGAGCAGGGCGGCCAGTGCAGTGGTAAAAGTGGTGCGCATTGTGCATTCCTTTCGTGTTGCATTGCCGCCTGTCAGTTCATCCCCTTGTCGTTGTCGGTTCGATTGTTGCAGTGCACAATTCATTGTGCAAATGCGAAAAATAGAATCTGTCTTGCGATCTTTTCACCGCCCGGTTTCGTCGAAAAGTCACACACAGTGGCCCTTGCGCCCTCGCTGGACAGCGCCCCTGCGAGTGCTTAACGAGCCGACATGCAGGCAGACCACATCCCCGATTCCATCCTTATCGTCGANNNNTCGGCAGCCAGGTGACCCAGCTGATCGCGCGCCGCGTGCGCGAGGCCGGGGTCTATTCCGAAATCGCCCCCTTCACCCAGGCGGAAGAAGCGTTCCACCGGCTGAAGCCCAAGGGCATCATCCTCTCGGGATCGCCCGCCGGGGTGCCCGAACCGGGCAGCCCGCGCGCGCCCATGCTGTTGTTCGAGGCGGGCGTGCCGATCCTGGGGATCTGCTACGGCCAGCAGGTGATGAGCCACCAATTGGGCGGCGAAGTCCGCCCCGGTCACGAAGTGGGCGACGGTGGCGAATTCGGCCGCGCCTACCTCACCGTCACGCAGCCCTGCGCCTTGTTCGACGGGCTGTGGCAGGTGGGCGAACGCCACCAGGTGTGGATGAGCCACGGCGACAAGGTGACGCGCTTCGCCCCCGGTTTCGAGATCGTCGCGGTCAGCGACGGCGCGCCCTTCGCGGTGATCGCGGACGAGGAACGCAAGTTCTACGGCACCCAGTTCCACCCCGAGGTGGTGCACACCCCCGACGGGGCAAAGCTGTTGGCGAACTTCGTCCACAAGGTCTGCGGCTTGCCGGGCGACTGGACCATGGCCGCCTATCGCGAGACCAAGGTGGCCGAAATCCGCGCGCAGGTGGGCAGCGGTCGGGTGATCTGCGGCCTGTCGGGGGGCGTCGATTCCTCCGTCGCGGCGATCCTGATCCACGAGGCCATTGGCGACCAGCTGACCTGCGTCTTCGTCGACCACGGCCTCTTGCGGATGAACGAGCGCGAGCAGGTCGAACGCATGTTCCGCGACCACTACAACATCCCGCTGGTGGTGGTGGATGCCGAGGAACGCTTCATGGCGGGCCTCGCCGGCGTCACCGACCCCGAAAAGAAACGCAAGTTCATCGGCGCCGAATTCATCAACGTGTTCGAGGAAGAGGCGAACAAGATCGGCGGGGCGGATTTCCTCGCACAAGGCACGCTCTACCCCGACGTGATCGAGAGCGTTTCGTTCACCGGCGGGCCGAGCGTGACGATCAAGAGCCACCACAACGTGGGCGGCTTGCCCGAACGCATGAACATGAAGCT
>JAGREI010000145.1:0-3175 GCA_020446625.1 Erythrobacter sp. | reverse complement strand
TTCAAGGACGAGGTGCGCGCGCTGGGCCGCGAACTGGGCCTGCCCGAGGTGTTCGTCGGTCGCCATCCGTTCCCCGGCCCTGGCCTCGCCATCCGCATCCCCGGCGAAGTGTCGAAGGACCGCTGCGACATCCTGCGCAAGGCCGACGCGATCTACCTCGAGGAAATCCGCAACGCCGGGCTGTACGACGCGATCTGGCAGGCCTTTGCCGTGCTTCTGCCGGTGAAGACCGTGGGCGTGATGGGCGACTATCGCACCTATGACAGCGTGTGCGGCCTGCGCGCGGTCACCAGCACCGACGGCATGACGGCGGACGTCTATCCCTTCGACGCGCACTTCCTGACCGGCGTCGCCACGCGCATCGTCAACGAGGTGCAGGGCATCAACCGGGTGGTGTATGACTTCACGTCGAAGCCGCCGGGGACGATTGAGTGGGAGTGAACCGCGACACGAAACCGTCCGGGGGACAGTTTCGGCCGGTTCACTCGGCGACGTAAGGAGCCGCGCACGGGTGCCGACAATCCTGACTCACGCCGTCGTCCCGCTGGCAATTGCCGTCGCCGCAGGCCCGGCGCGCATCCCGCCGCGCCTTGCCGTGGCAGGCGCAGTCCTCGCCATGCTGCCCGATGCCGACGTGATCGGGTTCGGATTTGGTGTCGACTATGCCGATACCTGGGGCCATCGCGGGGCGACCCATGCGATTGCCCTTGCCGTGCTGGTGACAGGCGCGCTGGCCATGGTCTGGCGCGAGGCGCGTAAACCGCTGGCTTTTGCCTTCCTCGCTTTCGCCATGGCCAGCCATGGCCTGCTCGACAGCCTGACCGATGGCGGGCTGGGCATTGCGCTGTGGTGGCCCTTCGACAATGCCCGGCTGTTCGCGCCCGTCACCCCGATCCGCGTATCGCCCATCGGCGCCGGGTTTTTCTCGACGCGCGGGCTGGAGACGCTGTGGTCGGAAATGCGCTGGGTGTGGTTGCCGTGCCTTGCGCTGGCGCTGACCGGCCTTGCTCTGCGCCGCCGGGTCAGGACTTAGCCCGAACCAGGTTCACCACCCACGCCAGCACTGGCAGCACCAGCACCACCAGTCCGGTAAGCGCATTCAGGCCCGGCACGACTTTCCAGTAGAACAGCAGCGCCCCTGCCAGCGGCACCAGCGCCACCAGGCACTGCTTGCGGCTCGCGCCGCCCAGCGGGTTCACGAACAGGCTGTTGTAATGGTCGCCCGGCGCCGCGCCTTCGCCATCGGCCAGCGCGCCGCTTGCCAGCACCCCGGCATAGGCGGGCAGGTATGCGAACATCAGCAGCGCGTTCAGTGCCAGCACGCCCAGCGCCATCAAGGCCAGCCCCGGCGCGCCTTCGATCAGCACGGCGACAAAGGCGCCGCACAGGTTCACCGCCACCATGGCGGCCAGCGCGAAGGGCACCGCGCGATTGAGCAGCAGCGCCAGCCCGCCGGTCAGCTGCACGAACTTGGCCACGGCCAGCAGCCCGCTCGCCTCCAGCTGGCCCATCAGGCGCAGGCTCATCGGATCGACCCACATGGCCGTGCGGACGAAGGGCAGCAGCGCGGGCAGGAACCAGGCCAGCGATGTCACCGCCATGATCACGCCCAGCGTGATCCGCAGCATGTCGAGCACCCGCATCATGCCGCCTCCTCCCGGCGCCATGGCACCTGCGGCGGGGCATAGCCGTCCCACATGCTGCGGTACTGCGCGCGATAGGCGTAAAGCAGGAACACATTGCAGCTGAGCACGGCCCAGCCGTAGATCGCGCTGGCCGTCCACCAGCCCTGCAACTCGGTATCCCAGTACCAGACCGTGAAGCTGACCGGCAGCACCATTACCAAGGCCAGCGGCACGCGCCAGCCCAGCAGCACCATCAGCCCCGCCAGCAGCTCCACCGCCTTCACCAGGGTGAACATGCCCGAATCGAGCAGGGCGGTGAACACCCCCACGCTCAGGGCCTGGCTGCCGGTGGGCTGCGGGTAGAGCGGCACGAAATGGTTGAGCCCCGCCGGCACCATCCACGCGGCGTAGACCAGCCGCACCCACCAGACCGCCAGACGCATGGCCATCGGCTTGCCCTCCTCAACATTCTCCCGTGGCCCAGCCTATGCCGGAAGTGCGGGGCTTGCAAACGCCGGGGAATGGGGCGAAGCCTGAGCGCCATGAGCTGGGACGATTACTTCGCAGAAGATGCCGGCGCCGCCGAGGCAGAGGCGCGCGGCAAGGGCCGCACCGTCACCGTGGGCTGGACCGTGCGCTGGGGCACTGGCAGCATGATCTGGGCGCCGCCGCAGCCGTTCGGGCGCAGCGATCCCAAGGCCACCAGCGCCAAGTCGATCCAGGCCTGCCCGGCGGCGATCGACTTCGACCGGCGGCACTTCGTCATCCCTTGCCCGGTGGACCTTGAGCTGGCCTTTGTCCGCAATGCCCAGGGACAGTTGCAGCTGGTCGACAACCAGGGCGAGAAGTCGGCCATGCGGCCGCAGGGGCGCGCCAACCTGTTCATCGTCCAGCCCGCCAGCGAATGGCGGCATCCCGAACGCCCGATCATCCAGTTCACCGCGCCATATGTATTCGTGGCGGACGAACCGTGCTGGGTGGTGGAAACCGCGCCGCACCTGCACTGGTTCCCCGTGCCGCGCCCCGGCGTGCAGATGGGCGGGCGCTTCCCGGTGCACATCTGGCCGCGCCCGCTGGCCTGGGCCTTCGAATGGTACGACCTGTCCAAACCGCTGACGCTGAAGCGCGGCGAGCCGTGGTTCTACGTCCATTTCGAGACCGAGAACCCCGGCGCGCGGGTGCGGCTGGTGGAACAGGAAATGACGCCGGAGCTGGAAAGCTATCTCGATTCGATCGTCGACGTGTCGAACTACGTCAACCGCACCTATGGCCTGTTTGCTGAAGCGCAGCGGGTGCGTCCGGCCAAGCTGGTCAAGCCCAGGTAGGCTCCGGCCCGTTTACCA
Organism: Erythrobacter sp.; assembly: GCA_020446625.1. GTDB lineage: Bacteria > Pseudomonadota > Alphaproteobacteria > Sphingomonadales > Sphingomonadaceae > Alteraurantiacibacter. The sequence continues at coordinate 207 of JAGREI010000145.1, read as the reverse complement.
GGCAAACCCCGCCGCCACCGCCGCCAGCTCGGCAGGCGTGGCTGGCCGGCCCAGCACCGCGTTGCGGTGCGGATAGCGCCCGAAGCGCGCGATCATCCGGTAATGGCTGCGGGCAAAGGTGAAATTGCTGCCATGGTTGAGGCGGGCGAAGAGCTTGAGGCTGGCCAGATGGTCCGCGATCGCCTCGCTGTGCATCAGCGGCATGTA